>NZ_CAXFSW010000014.1:0-63097 GCF_964005855.1 uncultured Henriciella sp. | reverse complement strand
AAGTAAGAGCCTCCCGCCCCAGACGGGGTGAGAGACATATCAAAGGGCCGTCCCAATCAGGGGCGGCCCTTTTTTTATGCGCGGGGGTGATGCGGATGTGCTCTGGAAGGCTGCAGCGTCCGCCGCCGCCTGCCACGCAGGCAAGGTCGGCGAGTTACTGACAAACACTCCAGTTCGGGTTTCCATTCATCGTGCAGTGCGCATGGCGGTATCTTTCCCGCGTCTGCGCAGCGGCGTCGGCAGCGCTGAGCATTGGCTTCGAGCCAAGCGACGGACCACTCTCGATCGGGCGGTAACTGGATGTGCTGGCCCGCGCTGCGTTGAAACGCTGATTGGCCGAGCTGATCGTCTGCATGTCCGCTGCCCATGAATCATATTCGCCTGAGATGGCAATGCCGCGGCGGCGCATCTCCGCCTTTACGACCCCGCCAGGGCCGTGGCCGTCAAACCAGTATTCGAGCACTTTCAGGTCATAGTCGTCGACGTCGCCCATCCGGCCTGCAGCCGAGGCAGCGTTGACGGCCTTTGCGGCCCAGTCGCTTGACTTATAGACAGAAACAGCCGTCGCGACGGCGCCATTATAGTCTCCAGCATTCAGCATAGAGGACATCTCCGCTTCGCGGGCCGCCTGTTTGGCATTCCATTCGGCCCACTCGTCCAGCCAGGCTTTCAGATCCCTGGCCGCGCTGCAGCCGGTCTCATTGCCGAGCTCGCAGGCCTTCTCATACTGGGTAAAGGCGCCCTGATAATCGCCGATGTTATGATAGATGCCGCCAAGGTTCGCGCAGGATTCCTTTACGCCCGCATCGCAGTTGATGCCCGTCATCTTCAGCGCCTTTTCGGCATCGAAGGCGGGGGAATCCGGCTTGGCGTACATGATCTCCCCGATGACGCAGAAATAGGGTTCGCCGGTTACATCACAGGCCTGTTCTGCCAGCGGCGCGCCGCGAAGAGGGTCGATATGACCGGGATCCTTGCCGTCGCGTCCATCATAGAAAATCTCTGCGCCCCATTGGCAGGCCTTCATGGACTGGTTGGCGCAGCCTTTCTCGAAGGCCGTGAGAAGACGGGGCATATCCTGCTCGCCCTTGTCTGGCGTGCGCAGGATGGCAAAGGCCGCGCTGCAAGCGTCCTCATGGCCCATCGTGCAAGCCGTCTCGTAGAGCTCTATCCCTCTGGCGGGGTCTGCCGCGATGCCGTCGGCGCCATTGCGGTACATGCCGGCCGTGTAAAAGCAGCCATCCGGGATGCCCAGCGAACAGGCTTTTGTGAACAGCGCCGCCGCTTTCGGCATATTTCTGGCAAGGCCATTTGCGCCCTGGGCATAGTCCGCGCCGGCATAGAAGCAGGCCTCGGCACCGCCTTTCGAACATGCGAGTTCGTTTGTGGAGACGATGTCCTGCGCCGATGCGCCGGGCAGAGCCAACAGGGCCAGTCCGGCAAGGCCCATCGGCATCAGGAGGTAGGTAATCTTCATGTGGGATGTCTTTCTGTTATCGGGCGCGCGAACCGGCTGGAGACCCGTCCGGCATGGATTCAGGAAAAACTAGACAGGCTGAAGCGCCCAAACATGCCCCACAGGGGGGATGCGCGAAGATTTACAGGAGTCTGCCGAAAGGCTTGCTGTCCACAATCAGCCTACTAGACTGCAGCTTTCGTCCACTGCAGCGTGTCGCCGACCCTGGATGTCTCACACCAAACGCTATTTCGAGATGCTGGGCGCCGCCTATGAGGTTCCGTCTGCAACAGACCGGTTCGACGCCTTTCTTGATTCCGCGATCGCATATTTTTTCGAGAGCACGGAGAATGGCACCTTAGCTGAGGACGTGCCACGTCATCATGGTACTGACGACATGCTGGACACGCATGGCGCACGCATCAGCAAGCTGCTCGATGAGGCTTTGAGACGGGAGATTTCCCTGGAGGAGCGTTTCCACGCCGTCCTCAAGGTTTCTGCCAGGGCGGGCCGTGTCACAGGGAATGCTGCTGCGGCCCAGCTCACAGGGCAGGGTTTCCCCTGCACGCTAGACGAATTGCCCCTGGACACGGCTGCGCTCGGCGAGATCCGCAAGACGCTGCGGGCGCCGGCGCATCAGGCACAGGACAGAATCATCCTTGCGAATGTGGAGGCGCCGCAGATCCGGCCCTGTCTGGCACTAATACAGAGACCGGGAGAGGCCGACGATCAGGTCCATGTCTCGCTGTCCTATATAGACTGGCCACCCGCGCTCATGGGCCGCCTGCGCGAGGCGTTTGGCCTGACGGCCAGCGAGAGCGAAGTGCTGGAAGGGTATCTCGGCGATCTCAGCCAGAAGGAAATCGCCGATCAGAGGGGCCGTGCGCTGGAGACGATAAAGGGCCAGTCCAAGAGCATTTTGCGCAAGACGGGCTGTGCGCGGATGTCCGATGTCGTTCAGCTGTGTGCCAGCATCGCCTTTCTGATGCGGCACCTGCCCGAGCGGGCGAACCGGCCGGCAGCGGCAGAGTGGGTCACGCCAAAGGCAGGGCTTTCGCTGCTGCCTCGTCCCGGCCGCCAGCTTGCCTGGTACCGTATCGGCAACGGGCCTCGGCCTGTCCTGTTCATTCATGGCTATCTGCAAGGGCCATTTTTTACGCCTGCGTTCATAGACAGGCTGAATGAGGCCGGTCTTCAGCTCGTCGCGCCCTCGCGTCCGGGCTTCGGGTATTCAAGTCCAAGCCGAAGCCGCTCTGACTTCAATGAGACCGTTGTGGCGGACGCGCTGGCGCTGGTCGATACGCTAGGTATAGAGCGGCTCAGTCTCTGCATTCATCAGGGCGGGGCCTCGCACGGGTTCCGCATTGCGAAAGCGCTCGGTGACAGGCTGGGCGCGATGCTGCTGGTCGGGGGCGGAATCCCGATCGATGAAACACGCCATCTCTCTCACATGGACCGGCAGACCCGATTCGCTGCCATCGCCTCGCGCCATGCGCCGTCTGTCATGAAGATGGTTATGTCGGTGGGACTGCCGGTCTATCGAAAGCGCGGCGCGCGAGCCTTTCTCGAAAAGCAGTTCGCCACGGCGCCCGGCGACCTCGCCACCCTTGATGATTCGGTCCTGTTCACTGTTCAGGCGCAAGGTCTCTACCATGCCGTCGAGCAGGGCGGGGAAGCCTGGGTCCGCGACGGGGCATCGGCGATGGCTGACTGGCGCGCCGATTTTGAGGCAGTCAACGCGCGCCAGATGTGGCTGCAGGCGCAAGACGATCCCGTCATTTCAGCTCATCAGGTGGCGGCGTATCTCGAAGGGCGTCCGAATATCGGTTGCCGGATTCTTCCCGGTCACGGCGTCAATATCCTTCATACGGCCGTCGATGCCATCATGGCAGAGCTGGTCAAGCTGGACTGAGTGGCACGGTCGCCTGTGCAGGGCAGCGGCCTAGGCCTGCGGCATCGACCAATGGCCGCCGCTGAATGCTGCCGGCAAAAGGTCTGCCATCGTCATGACCGCTCTCACACCATCCGGCCCGGCGAGGCTCACTTTTACCTCTGGACCTGCAAACTCAGAGAGCTTCTGGCGGCAACCGCCACAAGGCGCAGTGGGCGTATCAGCTTCGGCGTAGATGAGGACTTCCAGAATGGCCTTGTCGCCGGCTGCCACCATGGACGTGATGGCACCGCCCTCGGCGCAGATTCCCTCCGGAAAAGCCGCGTTCTCCACATTGCAGCCGACATATACGCCGGAGGCTGACCGAATCGCCGCGCCGACCCTGAATCCGGAGTAGGGGGCGTGGGCATTGGCCCTCACGGCTCGGGCCTTCTCATAAAGATCATCGGTCATGGAGAACCTGCTCCTGTCGGGACTGTGGACAAATTCGAACGCGAGCTTTCATGAGGCCTGCATCCAATGCAATATAGGGACTGTCAGGCGAGCACTGAAACGCGCTGCAAAGATTCCGTCACGAAGTGTTGACGGTCCCCCACAAATCCCATACACCGCGCCCTTCGAAGGGTCGGCCGTGCCGGTTTCAGGCAAACGCTTCCCACCGAAACGAAACAATTCGAGCCGATTGCGTCCGGGCGCTTCAAAGCGTGCGCCTTGGCGCGTCATTCATGTTGACGGGATACCGTACGATGGAAAAACAGAATATCCGGATCCGGCTTAAAGCCTTCGATCACCGCGCCCTCGACATGTCGGCGAAGGAGATCGTGTCCACCGCAAAGCGCACCGGCGCTGATGTGCGTGGCCCGATCCCGCTGCCGACACGTATCGAGCGTTTCACGGTGAACCGCTCGCCGCACATCGACAAGAAGTCCCGCGACCAGTTCGAGATCCGCACGCACAAACGCATCCTCGACATTGTCGACCCAACGCCGCAGACCGTCGACGCGCTCATGAAGCTCGACCTCTCGGCCGGTGTCGGCATCGAGATCAAACTTGAGGGAGCGCGCTAAGATGGCACTTCCGGCGTCACGTACCGGGGTCGTTGCCCGCAAGCTCGGCATGACCCGTATCTTCAATGAGCAGGGCCGTCACGTTCCCGTGACCGTTCTGTCGCTCGACGGCTGTCAGGTCGTCGGCCTGCGCACCGATGCTGACCGTGAAGTCAGCGTCAATCGCGGCAAGAAGAAAGAGAAAGTCACTGTCACCCGCAATGATGGCTATAGCGCTGTCGTGATGGGTGCGGGTGAAGCAAAAGCCAAGCGCACGCCCAAGGCGCAGCGCGAAGCATTCGCCAAGGCCGGCGTTGCGCCAAAGCGCAAGCTGGTTGAGTTCCGCGTGAACGGCGACACCATGCCGGATGTCGGCGCTGAAGTCCTGGCTGACCACTTCGTCGCCGGTCAGCGCGTCGATATTGCTGGCATCACGCTGGGCCGCGGTTTCTCTGGTGCCATGAAGCGCTGGAACTTCGGCGGTCTTCGCGCCACGCACGGCGTGTCCGTGTCCCACCGTGCCCACGGTTCGACTGGCCAGTGCCAGGACCCGGGCAAGGTGTTCAAGGGCAAGAAGATGGCAGGTCACTACGGCACCGAGCGCGTGACCATCCAGAACCTCGAAATCGTCCGTACCGATGCAGAGCGCGGCCTCATTCTGGTGAAGGGGGCAATCCCTGGCCATGACGGCGCCTATGTTGAAGTGCGCGATGCGACCAAAAAGCCCGCCCATGCTGATGCGCCGGCTGAAGGCTCTTTCCGTGGCAAGAATGGCGGCAGCCAGAAGGCTGAAGCCGAGAATGCGGAGGCTGGAGAATAATGGAACTCGACGTCAAGAAACTTGATGGCAAATCGGCTGGCAAGGCGACTGTTGATGACGCCATTTTCGGCCTGACCGACATCCGCGCAGACCTGCTTCACCGCACGGTCCGCTGGCAGCTGGCAAAGCGCCAGGCTGGCACGCACAAGACCCAGGAGCGCGGAGAAGTGTCGGTGACGACCAAGAAATATATCCGCCAGAAAGGCTCTGGCGGAGCCCGTCACGGTTCGCGCAATGCCAACATCTTCGTTGGTGGTGCTGTCGCTCACGGCCCGCGTGTCCGTAGTCATGCGCACGACCTTCCGAAGAAGGTTCGCAAGCTGGCGCTCGCTCACGCTCTGTCCTCCAAGGTCAAGGAAGGCTCCCTGATCGTGCTGGACGAGGCCAAGATGGACGAAGCCAAGACCAAGGATCTTACCGCCAAGCTGAAGGCCCTGGGTGTTCAGAATGCGCTGATCATCGGCGGGTCCGAGGTCGATCAGAATTTCGCCAAAGCGGCGCGCAACATCCCGAATATCGACGTGCTGCCGGTTGCCGGCCTCAACGTCTATGACGTGATGCGCCGTCACCAGCTGGTGATCACGAAGGATGCGCTCGATGGTATCGGTGCGCGTTTCGAAGCGAAAGCCAAGGAAGGAAACTAGACCATGGCTGACGTGAAAGCACATCACTACGACGCGCTGCTCGCTCCGCACATCACGGAGAAGGCAACGCTGCTCGCGGAAGAAAACAAGATCGTCTTCCAGGTTCCGGTCACGGCCAACAAGGCCGAGATCAAGGACGCCGTGGAAAACCTGTTCAAGGTCGACGTGACCAAGGTCAACGTGATCGTCCAGAAGGGCAAGACCAAGCGCTTCCGCGGGAAGCTCGGTCAGCGTTCGGACACGAAGAAGGCGATTGTCACGCTGAAAGACGGCCAGTCCGTCGATATCACGACCGGACTGTAGGAGAGCGATATGGCACTCAAGACATTCAATCCAACGTCGCCCGGTCAGCGCCAGCTTGTCATCGTGGACAAGTCGGAGCTGTACAAGGGCCGTCCGGTCAAATCGCTGACCGAAGGCCTTTCGAAGTCGGGTGGCCGTAACAATCGTGGCCGTGTCACGGTTCGCGGCATTGGTGGCGGCGCAAAGCGTCTTTATCGCAAGATCGATTTCAAGCGTCAGCGCTGGGATATCGAAGCCACCGTCGAGCGTCTCGAATACGACCCGAACCGCACGGCCTTCATTGCGCTGATCCGTTACGCCGATGGGGAGCAGTCCTATATCATTGCTCCGCAGCGTCTGGCTGTCGGCGACAAGGTCACGACGTCCAAGACGGCGGACATCAAGCCGGGTAACGTTCTTCCGCTGAAGAACATTCCAGTCGGTACGATTGTCCACAATGTCGAGATCAAGCCGCTGAAGGGCGCCCAGATCGCACGGTCTGCCGGCACCTACGTACAGATCGTCGGCCGTGATGCCGGTTACGCCCAGATCAAGCTGTCTTCCGGTGAGCTTCGCATGGTGCCCGATAGCTGCCTGGCGGCTGTTGGCGCGGTGTCGAACCCGGACAACATGAACACGGTGCTTTCGAAAGCGGGCCGGGCCCGCCACTTCGGCAAGCGTCCGAAGGTCCGCGGTGTCGCAATGAACCCGGTCGACCACCCGCACGGTGGTGGTGAGGGCAAGTCATCCGGCGGCCGTCATCCGGTCACTCCGTGGGGTAAGAAGACCCGCGGCCCGAAAACCCGCAAGACCAAGGCTTCGGATCGTCTGATCATCCGTCGCCGTAACGCGAAACGCTAGGGAGCGAGAGAGATATGCCACGTTCCGTCTGGAAAGGTCCGTTTGTCGACGGCTATCTGCTCAAGAAGGCAGAGGCCGCTCAAGCTTCCGAACGCCGCGAGGTCATCAAGACCTGGTCGCGCCGCTCGACCATCATGCCGCAATTTGTGGGCCTGAACTTCCAGGTTCACAACGGCAACAAGTTTGTTCCCGTTCTCGTCACCGAGGAAATGGTGGGCCACAAGTTCGGCGAGTTTGCGCCGTCCCGCACCTACTATGGCCACGGCGCCGACAAGAAAGCCAAGAGGAAGTAAGCCATGGGTAAGGCAAAGAATCCTCCGAAACAGGCGTCCAACGAGTCGCGCGCGGTTCTGCGCATGTACCGTTCGAGCCCGCAGAAGCTGAACCTCCTGGCTCAGCAGATCCGCGGTCTGCCGGTGCAGAAGGCGATGGACCAGATGCAGTTCTCGCGCAAGCGCGCTGCAAAGGATGTCTACAAGGTCCTGTATTCGGCCATGTCGAACGCCGAGAACAATCACGGCCTCGACATTGACAGCCTCGTCGTCGCTGAAGCGCATGTCGGCAAGAACCTGGTCATGAAGCGCATCCGCGCCCGTGCCCGTGGCCGTGCCGCGCGCATCATGAAGCCTTTCTCGCAGCTCACCATCGTGCTGCGCGACACATCAGTTGAAGCGGAGGCCGCGTAATGGGTCAGAAGATCAATCCCGTCGGGTTTCGTCTCGGGGTCAACCGGACCTGGGATAGCCGCTGGTATGCCGACACGGCAGACTATGGCCGTCTCGTCCATGAAGACCTGAAAATCCGCAAGACCATCAAGCAGGAGCTCAAGCAGGCAGGTATTTCCCGCATTGTCATCGAGCGCCCGCACAAGAAATGCATCGTCACGATCCATACGGCCCGTCCGGGTCTGGTGATCGGCAAGAAGGGTGCTGATATCGAAGTGCTTCGCAAGAAGCTGTCGAAGATGACCGAGGACGAGGTTCGCGTGAACCTGGTCGAGATCCGCAAGCCGGAAATCGACTCCACGCTCGTCGCCGAGGACATCGCCCGCCAGCTCGAGCGCCGCGGGTCTTTCCGCCGCGCCATGAAGCGCGCGATCCAGAACTCGATGCGTCTTGGCGCCCTTGGTGTGCGCATCATGGTCTCCGGCCGTCTCGGCGGCGCAGAGATCGCCCGCACCGAACAGTATGCAGAAGGCTCCGTCCCGCTGCACACGCTGCGCGCCGACATCGACTATGGCACCGCCGAAGCAGAGACGACCTACGGTATCATCGGTATCAAGGTCTGGATCTACAAAGGCGAGATCATGGAGCACGATCCGATGGCACAGGACCGCAAGGCCGAAGATTCCGGCCAGGCCCGTGCGCGTTCGACCAACCAGCGTGGCCCGGCTTCGGGTCCGCAAGGCGCAGGAGCTTAAGAGATGCTGCAGCCAAAACGCACCAAATACCGCAAGGCGTTCAAGGGCCGTATCACGGGGAATGCGAAGGGCGGCTACACGCTGAACTTCGGTACCTTCGGTCTGAAAGCGCTCGAGCCAGAGCGGGTTACCGCTCGCCAGATCGAGGCAACCCGCCGGGCCGTGACGCGCGAAATGAAGCGTCAGGGCAAGGTGTGGATCCGCGTTTTCCCGGACACCCCGGTGTCTGCGAAGCCGATCGAGGTTCGCATGGGTAAGGGTAAGGGGTCTGTCGACCGTTGGGTCGCACGTGTCGCCCCTGGCCGTATCCTTTTCGAGATCGACGGTGTGCCGGACGAGGTCGCGCTCCAGGCGCTGAAGCTCGGCGCAGCCAAGCTGCCGGTCAAGACGAAGATCATCAAGCGCATTGAGGGGATCTAGTTATGAAAACCACTGATTTGCGTTCGAAGAGTGCCGACCAGCTGAAGGACCAGCTCGTTCAGCTGAAGAAGGAACAGTTCAACCTCCGTTTCCAACAGGCCACCGGCCAGCTGGAAAAGACGGCCCGGGTGAAGGAAGTCCGCCGCGACATCGCGCGCGTCAAGACGCTCCTCGCCGAACAGGCCAAAGCGGAAGCAGAGGCGTAGGAGAAGAGACATGCCAAAGCGCGTAATGGAAGGCGTTGTGGTGTCCACGAAGCAGGACAAGACCGCTGTGGTCCGCATCGACCGCACGTTTCTTCACCCAGTCCTGAAGAAGATCGTGCGCCGCTCGAAAAAGTATCACGCCCATGATGAGGGCAACGTAGCTGTCGAGGGCGAGCGCATCACGATCCGTGAATGCCCGCCGCGCTCGAAGCTGAAGACCTGGGAAGTTATCGCAAGCGAAGGAGCTGACTCATGATTCAGATGCAGTCCAACCTTCGCGTGGCTGACAATTCCGGCGCACGCCGCGTCCAGTGCATCAAGGTGCTGGGCGGTGCAGGCCGCCGCTATGCGTCTGTCGGCGACATCATCGTGGTGTCGATCAAGGAAGCGATTCCGACCGGCCGCGTGAAGAAGGGTGACGTTCGCCGCGCTGTCGTGGTTCGCGTTGCCAAGGATATCAAGCGCCGTGACGGTTCGGTCATCCGTTTCGACACGAATGCTGCGGTGCTGGTGAACAATAATGGTGAACCGATCGGGACACGTATCTTCGGCCCGGTTCCGCGCGAGCTTCGCGCCAAGAACCACATGAAGATCGTCTCGCTGGCTCCGGAGGTGCTGTAGTCATGGCTGCCAAGGTGAAAAAAGGTGATCGCGTCATCGTCACGGCAGGCCGTAACAAGGGTGCCAAAGGCGAAGTGCTGAAAGTGATCCCGGCTGAGAACCGTGTCGTTGTCCAGGGCGTAAACGTGGTGAAACGTCACCAGCGCCCGTCGCAAATGGACCCGGGTGGCATCAAGACGTTCGAAGCGCCGATCCATATCTCCAATGTGGCGATTGTGGACCCGCGCGACGGCAAGGCTACCCGCGTAGGCTTCAAGACTGACGAGCATGGCCGCAAGACGCGCTATGCCAAGCGTTCAGGGGAATCGATCGATGTCTGATAATTACGAACCCCGTCTTAAAAAGAAGTACAAGGAGCAGATCCGCACCAAGCTCCAGGAGGAGTTCAAATACTCCAATGAGATGCAGGTGCCGAAGCTCGACAAGGTCGTGATCAATATGGGTGTCGGCGAAGCTGTCGCTGACTCCAAGAAGATCAAGACGGCGCTTGCCGAACTGGAACGGATCTCCGGCCAGAAGCCTGTTCCGACCAAGGCCCGCAAGTCCATCGCCGGCTTCAAGCTGCGCGAGGGCATGATCATCGGTGCCAAGGTCACGCTGCGCCGCGACCGGATGTATGAGTTCCTGGACCGTCTGACCAATATGGCTCTGCCACGTGTGAAGGACTTCCGTGGTCTCAACGGCAAGAGCTTCGATGGCCGTGGCAACTACGCCATGGGTCTCAAGGAACAGATCGTGTTCCCCGAGATCAACTATGACGACATCGAGGATATTCGCGGTATGGACATCATTGTCTGCACCACCGCCAAGACGAACGAAGAAGCCAAGGCGCTGCTCGCGCATTGCGGCTTCCCGTTCCGTAACTAGCGCTTGAGGACGAAACGATATGGCTAAGAAAAGCGCAATCGAGAAGAACGAGAAGCGTCGCCGGATGGTCGCCCAGTATGCGGCACGCCGTGCGAAGCTGAAAGCACTGTCGATGGACGAGGACCTGCCGCTCGAGGAGCGTTTCCGGGCTCGCCTGAAACTCGCAGAGCTTCCGCGCAACTCGGCGCCGAGCCGCGTTCGTAACCGTTGCCAGGTCACAGGCCGTCCGCGCGGTTATTATCGCAAGATGAAAATGTCCCGTATCGCGCTGCGTGAGCTTGGCTCGCTCGGCATGGTTCCGGGCCTAGTCAAGTCAAGCTGGTAGGAAAGGAGGAACCAAGATGAATATTTCCGATCCCCTTGGCGATCTCCTGACCCGTATCCGCAATGCGCAGATGCGTGGCATGACGAAGGTTGTCTCTCCGGCCTCAAAGCTCCGGCTGCGCGTTCTCGATGTGCTGCAGAGCGAAGGCTATATCCGTGGCTACACGGAAGTTGAGAAAGACGGTCATCGCAATGTCGAGATCGAGCTTAAGTATTTCGATGGCGCGCCTGTCATCTCCGAGATCCGCCGGGTCTCGAAGCCAGGCCGCCGGGTCTATTCGTCGGTGAATGATCTGCCGCTGGTCCGTAACGGGCTGGGTATCTCCATTCTCTCCACGTCGAAGGGTGTCATTTCTGACGCCGTCGCGCGGAACGAGAATGTGGGTGGCGAGATCCTTTGCCGGGTATTCTAGGACGAGGATGAACTGACATGTCCCGTATTGGAAAACTCCCCATTCCCGTCCCGAACGGCACGACCGTGACGGTTGAGGGCAACAAGGTTGAGGCAAAGGGCCCGAAAGGCCAGCTTGCCTTCACCGTGTCCGAACTCGTCACAGCTGAGCTGAAAGACGGTGAGCTGTCGATCATGCCGCGCGAAGACTATGTCTCCGAGGCTAATGAGCGCATCAAGGCAAACGACGCCAAGGGCAAGAAGAAGATGACCTTCGCCGAGGCGCTGGACCCCAAGGTCCGCACCCAGTGGGGCACGGCGCGCGCAAACGCTGCGAACGTCGTCCACGGGGCTGCCGAGGGCTTCTCAAAGTCGCTCGAACTCGTCGGCGTCGGCTATCGTGCGCAGATGCAGGGCACAGACCTCAAACTGTCGCTCGGCTATTCGCACGACGTGATCTTCAAGGCGCCTGACGGCATCAAGCTTGAAGCACCCAAGCCGACCGAGATCATCGTGTCGGGTGCCGACAAGCAGGCCGTCGGCCAGGCCGCCGCTGAGATCCGCCAGTTCCGCAAGCCAGAGCCGTTCAAAGGCAAGGGCGTGCGCTATGCCGGCGAATATGTCCGCCGCAAGGAAGGCAAGAAGAAGTAACGCCATGAAGACGACACGCGAAAAGACACTCCGCCGCGCCCAGCGCGTCCGTGCCAAGCTCCGCAAGGTTGCTGAAGGCAAGCCGCGTCTGTCGGTTGCCCGCTCGCACAAGAACATCTCAGTCCAGATCATCGATGATGAGAAGGGCCTGACGGTGGCTGCGGCTTCGACGCTGGAAAAAGACCTGCGCGATGAGCTGAAATCGACGAGCGACGTAGCAGCTGCTCAGAAGATCGGCGAACTCATCGCAGAGCGCGCCAAGAAGGCCGGTGTCGAGGACGTCGTCTTCGATCGCGGCGGCTATATGTTCCACGGCCGGGTGAAAGCCCTGGCAGACGCCGCCCGTGAGGGCGGCCTGAAGTTCTAGGAGGCCATTATGGCAGACGAACAGGGCAGAGGACGCGGCCGCGGACGCGGGCGCAGAGACGACCGCAACGAAGAGCAGAGCGAGCTCACAGACAAGCTCGTCGGCATCAACCGCGTTGCCAAGACCGTGAAGGGCGGCAAGAACTTCGGTTTCGCAGCCCTCGTGGTTGTCGGCGACCAGAAGGGCCGTGCAGGCTTCGGCAAGGGCAAGGCCCGCGAAGTGCCGGAAGCGATCCGCAAGGCGACCGAGGATGCCAAGCGCAACCTCGTCCGCATTCCGCTTCGCGAAGGCCGCACGCTTCACCATGACGGCAAGGGCCGTTGGGGCGCAGGCAAGGTTCTCCTTCGCGCGGCGCCTCCCGGTACCGGCGTGATCGCAGGTGGCCCGATGCGCGCCGTGATGGAAGTGCTCGGCATCCAGGATGTCGTTGCAAAGTCGAACGGCTCGTCCAACCCGTACAACATGGTCCGTGCGACCTTCCAGGCGCTCAAGGAGCAGGCGAGCCCGCGCTCTGTCGCTTCCAAGCGTGGCCTGAAGGTCCAGGATATCGTCGCACGGCGCACCGATGGCGCGTCGGAAGCCGATATCTCCGAAACCGCCTGATTTAGAAAAGGACTCTGATGATGGCCAAGAAGCAAGCAGACACCATCAAGGTTCGCCAGATCGGCAGCCCGATTCGCCGCAAGCCTGGTCAGCGTGACACGCTGATCGGCCTCGGCCTCAACAAGGTCGGCCGTGAGCGTGAGCTCACCAATACGCCGGCCGTGCAGGGCATGATCGCGAAGGTGTCACACCTTATTGAAGTCGTAGAAGAGTAGGCGTATAGGGGCGACCCTTTCAAACGCCAGTCAGGAACAGAGCGATGAAACTCAACGAACTCTCTCCAAACGCAGGTTCGACGCATAGCCGTCACCGCGTTGGCCGCGGCGTCGGCTCCGGCAAGGGCAAGACTGGCGGCCGCGGTGTCAAAGGTCAGAAGGCCCGTTCGGGTGTCGCCCTCAATGGCTTCGAGGGTGGCCAGATGCCGATCTATATGCGTCTGCCAAAGCGCGGCTTTACGGCCCGCAGCTCCAAGACGCATGCATGGGTCAATCTTGGCCGCCTGAACAAGGCAATTGAAGCCGGCAAGCTGAAAGCCGACGACATTACCGAAGAGACGCTGATCTCCTCGGGTGTTGTCCGCCGCAGCAAGGATGGCATCCGCCTCCTCGCCAAGGGTGATGCGCCGAAGAATGCGAAGATCACCGTGACGGGCGCGAGCAAGGCAGCCATCGAAGCGGTCGAGAAAGCAGGTGGCTCGGTAACGGTAACCGGTCCGGCAGCTGCGGAAAAAGCTGAGTAAGCCGGGTCTTTTTCGTCTATACACCTTCACAAACACGATCTCGCCGCCAATGTTGGCGGCGATTTCATTTCGGGTAGGAGGGTCTCTTGGCCACAGCTGCAGAGCAAATGGCGCGTAACATGAACTTCGGAACCTTTGCGAAGGCGAAGGATCTCCAGGCGCGTATCCTGTTCACGCTTTTCATCCTGATCCTCTTCCGCCTCGGGACATATATCCCTGTCCCGGGCGTCGACCCCTCCCAGTTCGAACGCTTCTTCGCGCAACAGTCGGGCGGTATGCTCGGCTCGCTGAACATGTTTGCAGGCGGCGCTGTCGAACGCATGAGTGTCTTCGCGCTCAACGTCATGCCTTATATTACCGCCTCGATTATCGTGCAGATGATGACGAGCGCGGTGCCTTCGCTTGAGAAACTTAAGAAAGAGGGCGAGGCGGGTCGCAAGCAGATCAATCAGTATACGCGTTATCTGACAGTGGGTTTTGCCTTCTTCCAGGGCTTCGGGATCGCGATGGGTCTTTCCGAGGTTGCCTATGACGGGATTGCCCAGTGGTTCTTCGTCCTGACAGCTGTCTCGACCTTTGTGGGCGGCACGATGTTCCTGATGTGGATGGGTGAGCAGATCACCGCGCGCGGGATCGGTAACGGTATTTCGCTGATCATCTTCGCAGGCATTATCGCAGAGATGCCAAAGGCGATTTTCAACCTGTTCTCCGGCGGCCGGGAGCAGGGGGTCAATGTCGTCTTCGTGCTGGGCATTCTTGTACTTGTCATTGCGCTGGTTCTTTTCATCGTCTTCATCGAGCGCTCGCAGCGCCGGATCCTGATCCAGTATCCAAAGCGCCAGCAGGGCAACAAGATGAGCCAGGGGCAGAGCTCCTTCATGCCGCTGAAGATTAACACGTCTGGTGTGATCCCGCCGATCTTCGCCATCGCGATCCTGATGCTTCCAATGACGGCGGTTGGCCTGCTGGGCGGCAATACGGCAGCGGGTGCAGGCGGCCAGATGGCAGCAGGTGATCCGGGTATCCTGCAATGGCTGGCGATCAATTTCTCACCAGGCAGCTGGACCTACATCGTCACCTATGGCGTGCTGGTGGCCTTCTTCTGCTTCTTCTACACCTCGATCATGTTCAATCCGCAGGAGACGGCGGACAATCTTCGCAAATATGGCGGCTTTGTTCCCGGCATCCGTCCCGGCAAGAATACAGCGGCCTATTTCGACTATGTGCTGACTCGCCTCACAACGATTGGTGCAGTCTATCTTGTCTTTGTCTGTCTGTTGCCGGAGGTGCTTCGGCGGTATATGCCGGAAATTCCGTTCTACATCGGTGGTACTTCACTGCTGATCGTTGTATCGGTCACGATGGATACAGTGACCCAGATCCAGTCCCATCTCATCGCTCACCAGTATGAGGGGCTGATCAAGAAATCTCGGCTGGGAGGCAAACGCAGACGATGAATCTCATACTTTTCGGACCGCCCGCTGCCGGCAAGGGCACACAGGCCAAACGCCTCGTTGAGGAATATGGCTATGTGCAACTGTCGACTGGCGACATGCTCCGCGCGGCACGTGCATCAGGCTCAGAGCTCGGTGACCGTGTTGCCAAGATCATGGATGAGGGTGGTCTCGTTTCCGATGAGATTGTCATTGATCTGATTGACGACCAGCTTGAGCAGAACAAGGGCGCGGCCGGATTTATCTTTGATGGCTTCCCCCGCACCCTTGGCCAGGCGAAGGCTCTGGACGACCTTTTGAAGTCTCGCGGGACGCAGGTGGACCGAGTGATTCGTCTTGTAGTCGATGAAGACCAGCTGATGGCGCGTGTTACCAAGCGCTTCAATGAGCAGGGACGCAAGGATGACAATCCGGCGACCTTTGCCGCGAGGCTGGAGAAATACAATCAGGATACGGCGCCGCTTCTGCCGTTTTACGCAGAGCGCGGAATCCTTCGTGAAGTCGATGGAATGGCCAGTATCGAGGCGGTTACGGAAGGCGTGGAAAAGGCGCTGAAAGAGACCGCATAAAGCCGCAATTCACCAGTTGACGCGGTGAATTGCACGTCTATAACGACGCACTTCGTTAAGAGGTCGGGTTCGCGCGCGCGGAGCGTTGGTTTCGTTTCGCGCCGGACCCGCTTTCGGCAGTTCAGGAGAGAGGCCCAATGGCCCGTATTGCAGGCGTAAACATTCCGACGAACAAGCGTGTCGAAATCGCGCTTCGTTACATTCACGGCATTGGCCCGGCCAAGGCGCGCGAGATTACCGAGAAGATCGGTATTGAGCCGCACCGCCGCGTGGCTGATCTTACCGATGCGGAAGTCATCCAGATCCGTGAGACCGTGGATTCCGATCACATCGTCGAGGGTGACCTTCGCCGTGAAGTCTCCATGAATATCAAGCGTCTGATGGACCTTGGCTGCTATCGTGGTCTTCGCCACCGCAAGCGCCTTCCGGTCCGTGGTCAGCGCACCCATACGAACGCACGCACCCGCAAGGGTCCGGCGAAACCCATCGCCGGCAAGAAGAAATAGGACAGGACCGATATGGCTCGTGATACGACCCGCGTTCGCCGCCGCGCCCGCAAGAACATTTCTTCCGGCGTTGTGCATGTGAATTCGAGCTTCAACAACACCATGGTGACCATCACCGACGCACAGGGGAACGCAATCTCCTGGTCGTCCGCTGGCACGATGGGCTTCAAGGGATCGCGCAAGTCGACCCCTTATGCGGCTCAGGTGGCTGCTGAAGACGCTGCAAAGAAGGCTCAGGAGCACGGGCTCCAGACGGTCGAGGTCAATGTGCGTGGTCCCGGTTCCGGCCGCGAGAGCGCCCTGCGTGCGCTTCAGGCTGCTGGCCTGACCATCACGTCGATCCGCGACACGACCCCAATTCCGCACAATGGATGCCGCCCGCCGAAACGCCGCCGCGTCTAGGTTAGAGTGCCCGTCCTGTAGCAAGACCAAGGAGGCCGTGAATGGCCGATACTGCGACCAGTGTGAATGACCGTAACTGGAAAGAACTGATCCGCCCGAACCGTCCGAAGGTCGAGGCAGGCCGTGACCCGCGTCGTCATGCGAAGCTCGTCATCGAGCCGCTTGAGCGTGGCTTTGGCACGACACTCGGCAACGCGCTTCGCCGCGTTCTTCTCTCCTCGCTCCAGGGCGCTGCGATCACCGGCGTCCAGATTGATGGTGTTGTCCACGAGTTCTCGTCCATCCCGGGCGTGCGCGAAGACGTCACCACCATTGTCCTCAATCTCAAGCAGATCGCCATCGACATGGTTTCGGATACGCCGAAGCGCATGATCCTGAAGGCTGACGGCAAGGGTGAGGTCAAGGCTGGCCAGATCGAGACGTCCGGCGATGTGAAGATCCTCAATCCGGACCTCGTCATCTGTACCCTCGACGAGGGCGCCTCCGTCCGCATGGAATTCACCGTGGCGACCGGCAAGGGCTATGTGCCCGCCGACCAGAGCCGCCCGGAAGATGCTCCGATCGGCTTTATTCCGGTCGATGCGATCTATTCGCCGGTCCGCCGCGTTGGTTACAGCGTGGAAGACACGCGTGAAGGCACAGTGCTCGACTATGACAAGCTGACGCTTTCGGTTGAGACCGACGGTGCGATCACGCCGGAAGATGCCGTGGCCTATGCGGCCCGCATTCTCCAGGATCAGCTTCAGCTCTTCATCACCTTCGACGAGCCGGAAACCGAGAGCGCCTCTTCCAGCGAAGAGACTGACCTTGGCTTCAATCCGGTCCTTCTCAAGAAGGTTGACGAGCTTGAACTGTCCGTGCGTTCGGCAAACTGCCTGAAGAACGACAATATTGTTTATATCGGCGACCTCATCCAGAAGTCGGAAGCCGAGATGCTTCGCACGCCGAACTTCGGCCGCAAGTCGCTCAACGAGATCAAGGAAGTCCTCGCTGGCATGGGTCTGCACCTCGGCATGGAAGTGCCGGACTGGCCGCCGGAAGATATCGAGGCACTTGCCAAGAAATACGACGATCACCTCTAAACGTCCGCCCGTGAGGGCGCGCAGGAGACCAGGAAAATGGCCCACGCAATTGCACACCGCAAGCTGAACCGCACCAGCGCTCATCGTAAGGCGATGTTCGCGAACATGGCGGCTTCGCTGATCCAGCATGAGCAGATTGTGACGACGCTCCCGAAAGCCAAGGAGCTGAAGCCGATCATGGACAAGCTGGTAACGCTTGCCAAGAAGGGTGACCTTGCTTCGCGCCGCCGCGCCATTGCGCAGGTCCGCAACAAGGATGCCGTCTCGAAACTCTTTGAAGTTTTCGGCGAGCGCTACAGGGACCGTAATGGCGGCTATACCCGCGTGCTGAAAGCCGGCTTCCGCCATGGCGACAATGCACCGGTTGCCGTGATCGAACTGGTCGACCGCGACGAGGAAGCCAAGGGCAAGGAAGACCGTGCCCGCCATGAGGCTGAACTCGAAGCCATGGACGAGTACGAGTAGGTCCTGTCTGACCGTTAAGAACAAAATGCCCCGCTGGACAGTTGTCCGGCGGGGTTTTTCGTTGGTGGCCTGCAAACTGGTGTTGCGGTTACAGCCCCAGCTGGCCCTTGGCGAGGATGTTGCGCTGAATCTCGTTTGATCCCGCATAGATCGATCCGGCGCGGTCATTCAGGTATTTCGGCGCAATCGTGACGAGGCTGTCGGGGCCGACCAGGCCCAGATTGGACGGCGCATGCGTGACGACAGGGCCGCCCGGCTCTGTATGTTCCGGCTGGAAAGGCTCCACGTGGATACCGGCAAGGTCCAGGCCGATTTCGGTCAGGCGCTGGCTGAGTTCGGTGCCGCGCACCTTCATCATGGAGGCTTTGAGACCGGGCGTCCCCCCGCCGGCGAGCTCGGCCATCATCATGAGTTCGGCCGCTTCCAGCGTTGACGCATCGATTTCGGCCTGTGTGAGGTGGGCCTCCAGATCCGGTGTCATGCGGCCAAGCTCGCGCGCTGTGCGGCGCAGACCCGCAATGCGCTGGAGCAGGCGCGGGCCGTAGGACGAGCCGCCGCGTTCGAATTCGAGCAGGTATTTCGCTACGGTCCAGCCCTTGTCGATTTCACCGACTACATCGGCTTTCGGCACGCGGACATTGTCGAAGAAGACGGCATTCTGGATATGTTCGCCAGACAGCATGATGATCGGGTCCACCGTCACGCCGGGCGCCGTCATGTCGATCAGGATAAAGGTGATGCCCGTCTGGGGTTTGCCGCTTGTATCCGTGCGGATCAGGCAGAACATCATGTTGGCTTCATGGGCATGCGTGGTCCAGATCTTCGAGCCCGAACACACAAACGCATCGCCATCATCCTCAGCGCTCATGGTCAGCGCCGCGAGGTCAGACCCGGCATGCGGCTCTGAATAGCCCTGGCACCAGAAGTCGTCACCCGACAGGATGCGCGGCAGGTAGAAATCCTTCTGCTCTTTTGAGCCGTGGCCGATCAGAGCGGGCCCGCACATGCCTATCCCCATTGGCGAGAGCGGCGGCGCGCCCGCGCGCGCCATTTCGACATCAAAGATGTAGTGCTGCGCGACGCTCCAGTCGCAGCCCCCATGCTCCACCGGCCAGGAGGGCGCTGCCCAGCCCTTTTCGACCAGTATACCCTGCCACTCGAGCGCGGTCTCCTTGTCCGCATAGACGCTGGTCATGCGGGACGCATAGCGCTTCAGCTCCGGCGTCAGCTTGTCGGCAAGGAAATCGCGAACCTCCTGCCGGAAGGCTTCTTCCTCGGGGCTGAAGGTGAGCTGCATCTGGGGCCTCCGCATCTGGGTCGTTCGTCATGATGGCGCTGCCCGCAAAGCGTTCAAGCCGTGACCGCGCGTCAGCTCGCCCAGTGGTCCTTGAGCAGCGCCGCGAAGGTGTCGGCCTTCTCGACGATGGACCAGTGTCCTGTATCTGCGTTGCGGTAGAGCGGCGTATTGGTGATCCTGCAGAACCGTTCTGCCGTCTCCGGCGGCACAAAGGGATCATCATCACCCCAGAAGACGAGGCCCTGCTGCGGCAGGCGGCCAAGATCGCCGGTCCATTCCTGCGCAACATGTTTCGCAGAGCGGTAGAGGCGCAGGATCGATTGACGCATGCTGGGCGACCAGTGACGGGCTTCATGCTCGGCCAGCGCGTCCGGCATGCCGGCTTTCTTCAGCCCGTCCGCCAAAGCCTTTCTTGTTGTTATCGCCATGGCCAGTTCACCGAGAAGGGGTGTCTGCCATATCCGCGCGGTTCTATGCCATTTATAATCGCGTTCCGGCAGGGCGTTGGCCACCGCCCAGCTACGCACCAGATCTGGGCGAAGGCTCGCTGCGCGCACGACCAGAATGGCGCCCCAGTCATGCCCCACCAGATGAACCGGCTCGCCCGCCGCTTCCATCTGCTCGATGAGCCAGCCGACATAGGCCTCCTTTGAGCTGTCGAATCCATCCGGAACAGGTGCCGTGAAGCCGGGCAGGGCGGGCGCCTCGATCCCTTCTGTGTGGTCTTCACCCAGCGCGGCGATGAGAGGCTGCCACATCTCGGGTGTATCGGGCACGCCGTGAACAAGTATCTTGGTCATGGATCAGGTTCTTTCTTCGGATAGGCCATCCTCGACGGCATCATGACGGGCGTATGACAGGTCGCCCACCTAAAAGGCCTGTTTGATCACTTCCTAGGCAATTTTAACCGTGTTGCGAAACTACAGCGAGTTTTATTGACTAAATTTAATGCTTCGACGCAGCGTTCTTACATCTCGTGAGTGTGTGAGGAGAGTGAGATGAATATTCGCAATAAAACGGATATGAACCTGCAGCGTGTCCTGCTGTCGGGGGTGGCTGCGGCTTCCGTGATGGTATTTGCCGTACCGGCCGCCGCCGCGCAGGATTCGGTGCGTGACGACGTCGAGACAATTCCTGAAGTCGAAGAAAACGCCGCAATCCAGCAGACCATCACGGTCACGGGGTCGCGTATTCCGTCAGACCCGAATTTGATTTCGTCTGTTCCGGTTCAGTCGGTCGATGAGCGGGCGATCAAATTGTCTGGCGAGGTCAATCTTATTGATGTCGTCAATGACATTCCAGCGCTGGTGTCTTCCATGACATCGGAGCAATCCGACTTTGCCGGTGAGATTCCAGGCGGAAATGCCTTGAACCTTCGTGGTCTCGGCCAGGAGCGCACGCTTACGCTTGTGAATGGGCGTCGCCACGTTGCCGGGTTTCGTGGCACGCAGGCTGTGGATGTTGGAACCATCCCTCGATCTCTCGTCGAGCGCGTGGAAGTGACGACGGGCGGCGCGTCGGCTGTCTACGGTGCAGACGCAGTTACCGGTGTCGTCAACTTCGTCCTCAAGGACGATTTTGAAGGCTTGCAGCTTGATCTCCGGGGCGGCGTCTCTGGTGAAGGTGATGGCGAGAACTTCACTTTCGATCTCCTCGCGGGCCAGAACTTCGACAATGACAAAGGTAACATTGTCGTCGCGCTGACCTATGAAGACGATTCAGCCATCACTTTCGGCGACCGCGACTGGTCGCGCGATAACGGAATTGCCAGCGTCGAACCACGTGCCAATCCGAGTACCGACCCGGACGCGCCGCCACGTGCCGTCATCAACAATCCAACTTTCTGGCTCACTTCGCAGGAAGGCTCCATTGCCCCCACCTTTGGCGGGCGGGACATCACTTATATTGATGTGAACGGCAATGGCACGCCAGACTGTCAGGAATCGGCGGGCGGCCGTGCCGCATTCCTTGCCGGCTGCTGGCTGACCAATCCGGATGGAACGATCCGTGTGAACCAGGACGGCACTGTGCTGAACGGCCTATGGGGCATTGGCGGGGATGGCGGTGTGATCAGCTTCAATCGCGACACGCTCTATCCCGAAACTGAAAAGGCCGTGCTCAACCTAAATATGAATTATGAGCTTGAGCCGAACTTTTCGATTTTCTTCGAAGGCAAGTATGTTAGCGCTGAATCAACGACGTTTGGCGAACAGGATACTTTCTACGACACCCTGTTCATCCTTCCTGACAACCCGTTCATTCCAGAGCAGCTCGACCCAGTTGTTGCGCAAACTGGTGGTCTTCTGATCACCCAGGACCCTGTCGACTTCAGCGATGACAATCCGTCGGTCTTCGAACGCGACACGATGCGGTTCGTCGGCGGTTTTGAGTGGGAACCTGCGGAAGGCCATCTCATCGAAGCGTCTGCCAATTACGGTCAGTTCCGTAGACGCTCCAAAACAACCGGTCTTTACCTCGACCGCGTCTTTGCTGCGATCGATGCGGTGGAAGACACGAACGGCAATATTGTCTGCCGCTCAGACCTTGACCCGACTGCCGCGTACGAGATCGATTACTTCACATTCAATAACAACTACGCTGACGGCGCGTTTTCTTCGGATCGTTATTACTCCTTCACCCCGGGTGATGGCTCATGTGCGCCGCTTAATCCCTTTGGTCGTTACTCCACCAGCCAGGCCGCCCGCGATTTCGTGACATCGGACCTCGAGAACGAGCTCAAGCTGCAGCAAACCGTTCTTTCCTTGATAGCTACCGGTCAGTTCGAGGTTCTGGGCTTCGCCCTGGACGGCCCGCTTGGCTATGCTGGCGGGATTGAGTACCGCGATGAGCGCAGCGACAACCGTATTGACCCGATCACGCTTGGTATTTTGCCGCCCACGACGTCTTTCACACCCGGCGTCCAGGTCAGCGAGGTCAGTCCCTGGCTGTTCTCCTATACCAGCATCGACAACACGCAGCAGTTCAACACGGCGGGCGGCTACGATGTCTATGACGTGTTCGCCGAAGTACGCCTGCCGATCTTCCGCGACCGTCCATTCACCAAGGAGTTCACGCTCGACGGCGCAGTGCGGCAGGCGAGCTATTCAACGCTTGGCGATGCGACCACCTGGAAGGTTGGTGCTACTTGGGCGCCGATTCAGGATATCAGCATCCGCGGCACGGTGTCCGAAGCCGTCCGGGCACCGAACATCTCCGAACTGTTCGACCCGCGCCTTCCGATCACCGTTTCCGCGACCGCAGACCCGTGCGATCCAGGCAATGTGACAGCAGGGACCGCCGCCCGTGAGGCAAATTGTATCGCCGACCTCCAGGCGGCTGGCGTGCCGCAGGGCGAGATTGTCGACGGCAGCGGCAACTATATCTGGCAGAACCCTCTGACAGGGCGCTTCTCCGGAACCTCTGGCGGTAATCCGGATCTCGATGTCGAGACGGCAGAAACCTATACGGTGGGGGCTGTTTTCACCCCGCGCTTCCTGCCCGGTTTCTCCGTCACAGTGGACTATTGGGATGTCTCCATTGAGGATGCTATTGCAGCTGTCGCTTCCGGCGACATTCTCGATGGCTGCCTTGATAGCTCCAACTATCCGAGCCTCGACTTCTGTAATCTCTACACTCGCCGTCCCGATGGTGGCCTGAGCGGCCTCGACACCGGCCAGACGAACTTCGCATCCATCGAGGCAAGCGGTGTCGATTTTGCTGCAAGCTACACGTTCGAGGTTGGCGAAAATGCCTTCGGCGCGAGCCTTGTCGGCTCCTATCAGGAGAAGCTCGACCGCTATTTCAACCCGCTTGATGAAGACGATGTCGATCCGGAAGTCGAGCAACTCTTTTACCCCGAGCTGGCGGGGAACCTGAACCTTTCATGGACACGTGGGCCGCTCAGCCTTGGCTTCCAGACCCAGTACCTGAGTCGGCAAGCCGTTGACGAGATTGAGGATGTTCTTGGTCTCAATGGTAGCCAGGAACTCTATGGCGACGATGGGTTCTTCGATGAAACCTATATCTTCGATGCCAACGTCTCCTATGAATTCAGCAAAGCCTTCACCTTCTATGGCGGTGTGAACAACATTGCGGATGAAGAGCCCTTCGCGACGCAGACGGCCTGGCCCGTCGGCCCGCGTGGCCGGTTCTTCTTCCTCGGCCTCACCTATACGCGCTAGGGCTGCTGACGGGGCAAGAAAACGGAATGCGGAGGCGAAAGCCTCCGCATTTCCTGTTATTGGAGCGGTCATGGCAAACACGATCGAGGCGCTTATCGAGGAAGCAGGCCGGCTGGCTGCATCTGGCGATCGACCCGCAGCGATCGCACAGGTGAAGAAGGCGCTCCGGAGTGAGCCTGGATCGTTTCGTGGCTGGTTGATGCTGTCGCGGTTTCTCTACGAAGACGGAGAAGTGGCCGCTGCGGTCTCCGCCAATCAGAAGATGGAGCGATTCGATCCCCTGTCTGGCGATTTCCAGCGCATCCAGCAAGCCATACAGGCCCGCCGTCTGGATGAGGCGCGCGGTGTGGCCGAGGTGATGCTGAAGCACTATCCAGGCCATCCGCGGGCTGTCTTCACGCTCGCACATCTTGCGCGCGCGCGCGGAGACTTCGAGGCGGCCATCGCCGTGCTGGAAGAGGGCCTGCGCCACGGCCCGGCAAATCCGGTGCTACGTGACCTTCTGGTCAGCACGCTGGAGGATGAGGGGCACTATGCGCGTGCGATCGAAGCGGCGCGCCAGCTGGCGGCGCTGCAGGAAAACTTCGACACTGTTCAACGGCTGCTCGGACTCCTTCTGCGCTATGGACTGAACGAGGAAGCGCTCGCGGCTTGCGAGCGGGCGGCGCGCTTGGCAAACGGCGACCGGGTCAAGCTCAGCCAGGTCGAACTGGCGCGCGGCCAGCTCCAGCGGATACTGGGCCGGCGGGAGGCTGCCGTTGCGGCCTTGCGGGCCAGTCTTGACGCTAACCACCAGAATGCATCGGCCTGGTGGGGACTGGCGGATCTTAAGACCTTTGACTTCAGCGAGGCGGATCAAGAGGCAATGGCGGAGCTGCTTCTCTCTCCCTCCGCTGACCGCGTGTCCAGGTGTCAGGCGGCGTTCGCACTCGCCCGGGCCAGTGAAGCGCAAGGCGACCCGGCACGCAGCATGGCCTGGTATGACAAGGCCAACAGCTTCTATCCAGGCGAGCGATTTGACCCGGCGCAGTTCAACCGCGCGGTTGAGCGTGTCAGGCAGGGCTTTGACCGGCGAGCGCTTGCGGCGCAGGCCGCTCCGGTCCCGCGCGGCCCGGTTCCGATCTTCATCCTCGGTCTGCCGCGATCGGGCTCGACGCTTGTCGAACAGATGCTCGCCAGCCATCCGGCCATTGAAGGCACGATGGAGCTTCCTGTCCTGCCGGCGGTGAAACGCAGGGCGCATAAACACTGCGTAGAGCAATCAGGCGGCGACTATCTCGACAAGATCGCAGAACTGTCCCCTGCAGCGCTGGCCCAACTGGGCCAGAGCTATATCGATGAGACGGCCGTGTTCAGGTCCCAGGGTGCGCGCTATTTCACCGACAAGCTGCCGCACAATTTCGAACATGTCGGCCTCATTCATAAGATACTGCCGCAGGCCATCATTATCGATATCCGGCGTAATCCTCTCGATTGCGGTCTCAGCCTCTACAAGCAGTATTTCGCCCAGGGTGTCGGCTACAGTTATGATCAGGCGTCGATCGGAACCTATTATAATGGCTATCTCTCGCTCATGGATCACTGGAACGATGTGCTTCCAGAGCGTGTCTTCCACCTCGCATATGAAGATCTGGTCGTGGACCCTGAATCTCATGTCCCCAGCTTGCTCGAACATATCGGTGTGGAGTTTGAGCCTGCCTGCCTTTCCTTCCATGAAAATGCCCGTGCTGTGCGTACAGCGAGCAGCGAGCAGGTCCGTCAGCCGCTCAACCGCGGTGGAATCGGCCAGTGGCGCAAAGTCGAGCCCTTCCTGGTGCGCCTAAAGGAGAGTCTTGGGCAGGAGACGCTGAAGCGGTTTGAAGGCTGTCCCGATTAGCAGCGGGCGAGCGGTTAGAAACAGTGTCTTTCCCCCTCGGCAGGCTTGCGGCGGAGCAGGGATATTTGGCAAGCTAAGGTCAGCGATTTGGCGAAGGAAAGATCCATGAAAACAGCTATCACCGAGATGTTCGGCATCGAGCATCCAATCATCCAGGGCGGGATGCACTATGTCGGCTTCGCGGAGATGGCAGCAGCCGTCTCCAATGCAGGCGGTCTCGGCATCATCACCGCCCTCACCCAGAAGACGCCGGCCGACCTCGCCAATGAGATCGCGCGCTGCAAGGACATGACCGACAAGCCATTCGGTGTGAACATCACCTTCCTGCCGTCGACCACCCCGCCGGACTATCCGGGCATCGTGAAGGCGGTCATCGAAGGCGGTGTAAAAGTCGTTGAGACCGCCGGTAACAACCCGGCGCAGGTACTGCCCCACCTGAAGGATGCCGGCATCAAGGTCATCCACAAATGCACCGCGGTTCGCCACGCCCTGAAGGCGCAGTCCATTGGCTGCGATGCGGCCTCGATTGACGGGTTTGAGTGCGGCGGCCACCCGGGCGAGGACGATGTGCCCAATATGATCCTCCTCCCGCGCGCGGCCGATGAGCTGGAAATCCCGTTCGTGTCTTCAGGCGGTCAGGCCGATGGCCGTTCGCTGGTCGCGTCGCTGGCCATGGGCGCGCAAGGCATGAATATGGGCACCCGTTTCATCGCAACGAAGGAAGCGCCGGTTCATGAGAATGTGAAACAGGCCCTGCTCAAGGCGACGGAACTCGATACCCGCCTTGTGATGCGTCCGCTGCGCAATACAGAGCGCGTGCTCAACAATGCCGGCGTCGAGCGCCTTCTGGAGAAGGAAAAGCGCCTCGGCTCCGACATCAAGTTTGAGGACATCATCGACGAGGTCGCCGGTGTCTATCCGAAGATCATGGTCGATGGCGAAATGGATGCCGGCGCCTGGTCGTGCGGCATGGTCGCCGGCCTCATCTATGACATTCCGACATGTAAGGAACTGGTCGACCGCATCATGAATGAGGCGCACGAGATCATCGAAGACCGTCTGCGCGGCTTCCTCGGTACCAAGACGGCAGCGACCGCCTGAGCGGCCGCAACTGAAGCTTTAGAAGAAAGCGGTGCAGGCTGTCCTGCGCCGCTTTTTTTGTGCGCGGGAAACCAACTAAAGGGCGGCTGCGTCTTTCTTCTGGCGGGCAGCAAGCCTGGCAAGCTCATCGGCGCGCTCATTGCCTTCATCGCCGGCATGGCCCTTTACCCAGACCCATTCGATCTCGTGAGGCTTGCAGGCCTCCTCAAGGGCTTGCCAGAGATCCTTGTTCTTGACCGGCTTTTTTGAGGCCGTCTTCCAGCCATTGCGTTTCCAGCCATGAATCCATTTGGTCAGGCCGTCCTTCACATAGGTCGAATCGGTATGCAGGCGCACCTTTGAGGGGCGCTTCAACGCCGTTAGCCCTTCAATGGCGGCCATGAGCTCCATTCGGTTATTCGTGGTCTCATACTCGCCGCCCATCAGCTCTTTTTCGTGACCACCGGACTTGAGCAGGGCGCCCCAGCCGCCGGGGCCGGGATTGCCGCTACACGCGCCATCCGTCCAGATTTCTACAAGCTTTGACATGGCGCTTTGGGTTGCCTGTTTTGACGGGCGGGTCAATGCGCCCAAGCCCATTCAGAAGACATCGGCTGTGTGTTCCGCAAGGTGGCTTTGCGGTTTTACGGATGAAAGAAAGAGGCGACCGCAGACATATCCTGCCAGCGCGCCGACCGCTGCACCTGTCACCAGTGCGCCTATGCCTGCCATTACCGATTCGCTGAAGGTCAGGCTCGCGGTCACACCCCCAACCAGCAGGGCGCCCCAGATTGTGGCCCATCTCAGATAGGGGCCACGTGTCAGAATTCTGCGATAGGGAAACGTGCCGATGGATGCAGCCAGAACAAGCCAGGTGACTGGCAGGACCATGTAGAACAGGAACCAGTTGAACGCACACATTATGAGGCTCATCGTGGCGCCGGCCAGTACCTCGCCATTGTCCAGGGCGGCGCTCCCATCGAAACCGGCGAGTTGCAAAACGAACCCGCCGGTAAAAAGCCCGACCGCCGCGATCAGGGCCACCAGGATGCTTGCGGCCATCCCGCAGACGAAGATCGCGAAGACGATGCGGAGTGTTGGCGGCCGGCTTGAGCGGCTATAATCGCGCTTTGAGCTCTTCATGCGTCCGCTTTGGTGGTGTTCGTCAGGCGCCATAGTCTGTGGCAGAGCTTGCCTGCCGGTGAAAGGCCAGCCGGTCGGCATATTCCAGCGGGTTCTTGGGGCGCACCAGCGCGTCGGCGGGTGTCTCGGTCCAGTCGACAAGCCGGGTCAGGAAAAAGCGAAGCGCTGCACCCCTGCAGAGAATGGGGAGAGCCTCGCGTTCGGCAGGCTCTAGCGGGCGAACGCTCTCATAGCCTGCGAGCATCGCCGCGCCCTTGGAGTAATTGTATTCCCGCCCATCCTCGAACGCCCATGAATTGAGGCAGACGGCAATGTCATAGGCGAGCACATCGGTACAGGCGAAATAGAAATCGATGGCCCCGGAGAAGTCCTCTTCAAGGAAGAAGGCATTGTCCGGGAAGAGGTCGGCATGGATTGTGCCGCGCGGCAGGTGAGGGCTTTGGGGACGCGCGCTTACGGTCGCGGCGAGGTCGTCCTCTATCAGGGCCGCGAGGCCGGGCTGAAGCTCTTCGGCCGTTGCCGCGCGGCCCTCCCAGAGCAGGGGCCAGCTGGCCGGGCCGAGAGCATTGTCACGCACCTGGTCAAAGTCGGACAGCGCCGCATGCATCCTTGCCAGCGCGGCCCCCATGGAGCGGCACTGAGCGGCGTTGGGCCGTCTGGGAGAGAGGCCATCGAGAAAGGTCACCACCAGCGCGGGCCGGCCTTCAAGTGTCTGCAGCGCTTCGCCACTACGCGCAGGCACAGGTGCCGGACACGGAAAATCGCGGTCGGCGAGATGTTGCTTGAGCGCGACGAAATAGGGCAGGTCCTTGGGATCGGCCCGCCGCTCAAACAGGGTCAGGATGAACCGCCCCTTGCCTGTTTCAAGATAGTAGTTGGAGTTCTCGACCCCTTCGGCAATACCCTTGAAACTTCGTGGACGGCCAATGTCATAGCCGTCCAGAAAAGTCTCAAGTGCTTCGTCGGAAACCTGGGTGTAGACCGCCATGCGCTCTGGCTAGTGTTCTTTCGCCATCATGTCACGCATCAGGGTCTTGCCAGCCAGCAGATAGTGAAGCGCGGCCCAGGCATAGAGCGAGCAGAAGCCGATGATCGACCAGCGCAGGCCTTCGCTGTCGGCGCGGGCACAGGTCGCGGCTGCTTCAGCGGACAGATCTGAAACGACCTTGCAGGTTTCCAGCGTCATGCCGAGATCATTTCCCGCAAGAAAGGCACTTTTCAGCATGGTGGAGACGATGCCGATAAGCGGCGGGCCCAGGCCGTAGCCGAGCAGGTTCACGAGGAACAGCGTGATCGCAACCGACGTGGCGCGCATCCGGCTGTCCACAACGCCGCCGACAATCGCGTACATTGGGCCGAGATAGAAATAATGGAGCGTTGCAGCCGCCATGAGAGGCGGCAAGGCCAGCCAGACCGTCGGAGCCAGATAGCCCATCGCGTAAAGCGGAACAGAAAGACCCATACCGAGTGCCGGCATCCAGCAGAGTGCGCGCGGGTGGCGGGTCGCAAACCTGTCGGCCAGATAGCCTGAGAGGAACACACCAATCGCCGCCATAAGGCCAATGATGACGCCGAACAGGATCGCAGCGGTTTCAATGCTAAGCCCGTGCGTACGCACCAGGAAGGAGGTTGTGAACTGGGCCACCCCATAACCCACAAAGGAGGCTACCGTGGCACCCGCGACGATGTGCCAGAAGGTCGGCTTTTCGGCCAGAATCTTGAAGACGTCCTTCATGCTGGCTTTTTCCAGGGCCTGGACGTTTGGCGGATCGGTATAGCCGCGCGGCGGCTCCTTGATGGTCAGCTTCACCACGAGAGCCAGGATGACGCCCGGAACACCCACAAGGATAAAGGCGACCCGCCAGCCTTCTACGGACTGCCAATCCATAAGACCAAGCGCCCAGTCCCAGCCCCAGGCGGTAAACATCGCGGCCAGTGAGGGGCCATCGAGATTTCCGACGATAAAGCCCGCGAAGACCGCTGCGAACATGCCCCCGAGCGGGACACCCAGCGCATAGATGGACACCGCGGTCGCCCGGCTCTTGGGCACGAAATAGTCGGCGATCAGCGACTGGGCAGGCGGTGTACAACCTGCCTCGCCGACGCTCACGCCGACGCGGAACAGAAACAGGACGATGAAGGACGTTGCGACACCGCACAGCGCGGTCATCAGGCTCCAGATGAAGACTGCAATGGCGATGATCCAGACCCGGTGAAACCGTTCTGCGAACCGGGCAATTGGGATCCCGAGCATGGTGTAGAGAATCGCGAAGGCCGGGCCGCCAAGCAGGCCCATCTGCCAGTCCTCGACACCGAATGAGGCCTTTATCGGCTCTGTCAGGATGTTGATGATCGAGCGGTCGATGAAGTTGAAGATGTAGACCAGGAGCAGGGAACTGAGAACAAAGGCGCGATAGCCTTTGGTTCCGAAACCCGAAAGTGGCGCACTGGGTGAATCTGCGGTTTGACCGACTGTCGACGTCATACTTCTTCTCCCTCCTCGTCAAATCTGCCCCTGACGAATCTGGAGCAGTCCGACTTCATATCTCAGGTCAGAGAAGCAAATTGGGTCCGCGGTTTCCAGAAAATTCGGTCGAGCGGCTGAAGAAAGTTCACATGTGAAGTTTCGGGCTGGCCAATCTGGATAGAACTGGCCAGCCCGCTGACGTCAAACTCCGTCAGGCGATTTTGCCCGGGGCCGGCGCTGCCGGGTTATAACGGTCGCGTGCGAAATACCGCGCGGCGAGGATATAGCAGATGCCGGCGAGGATCAGGAAACAGGCCGTGGCCGCCATCGAATGGCGGAGCCCGTCCGCATAGGCCTGGCAAAGCTCTGGCCCGTTGGCACCGATAGCATCAGGATCGGTCGCGCAGAGGCGCGGATTGAAGTCTGCCGCAAGCTCCGTCAGCCCGGCGCCGGCGATTTCCGCATTCATGAAGAAGTCGCTCATCACGCCGGTGAAGAGGGGACCAATACCGTTGCCGATCAGGCTGACGATAAGCAGCAGGACAGAGATCGTCGTCGCGCGCGATTTGGGACTGACGATGCCGGTCCCCACCGTGTACTGGGCGCCGAGATAGGAATAGTGGCAGATCGCCGCAAAAACCCAGAGGATGAAGGCCAGCGACAGGCTGGGGGCAAAGAAGGCGCCGACATAGGCCGGCACCGACAGGATCAGGCCTACGCCAGGGAGCCAGGCAGCCACCGTCGGGAAGCGGCCTTCCAGTTTCTCTGAGAGGAAACCGCCAAGGAAAGTGCCACCGGCAGCCACAGCAGCGAGCGGGGCGCCATAAAGGATGGCGGCGTCGCGAACGCCAATGCCGTGTACCCGCTGCAGGAAGGGGGCCTGGAAGCTGATCAGGCCATAGCCCACAAAGGCGACAACAGCCGCGCCCATCGAAAGCCACCAGAAAGTCGGCTTTGGCGAGAATTCCCTGAACGCATCGAAGAAGCCGACTTTCTTTGTCGTATCGGTTTCCAGCGGCGGATCAGAATAGCCGCGGGGCGGTTCCTTGATCGTGAAGAAAAGCACCAGCGCGATGATTATGCCCGGCACACCGACCACGACAAATGCGATGCGCCAGCCACCCACAGTGGACCAGTCAACGCCGGAAAAGAGACCGCCAAGACCGAGTGAGCCGAGCCAGGCCCCGAAATCCTCACCCGAAATACCGGCGATCGTCCCGCCGAAAAGCTGGGCCAGCACCCCGCCAATGGTCACGCCCATGGAATAGATGCCAAGCGCGCCTGCGCGGCTGCGCGGCGGGTAATAGTCGGTGATGATGGAGTTGGCAGGTGGCGTGCAGCCTGCCTCACCCACAGCTACACCAACGCGGAAGATAAGCAGCCAGATAAAGCCTGACGCCACACCGCAAAGGGCTGTCATGAGCGACCAGATAATGATGCAGAGCGTAATGATGACGACGCGATTGGCCCGGTCGGCCCACATCGCAATCGGAATGCCCATCAGCGCATAGAAGAGCGCAAAGGGTGGTCCGGCGAGGAGGCCCCACTGCGTGTCTGAGAGTTGGAACTCATTGATGATCGGCTGTGCGACAACCGTAATGAGTGTGCGGTCGATGAAATTCAGCGTGTAGACCAGCATCAGGGCGATCAGGACGTAAGACCTGTACCCCTTCGTGCCGAAACCGGTGATGTGGCCCTGACCGGCAGTCGCCGTCGTATCGCTCATATTCGCCTCCCTCAGTCGTCTCTGGCCGAACGACTCGCAGCTCTTGTCGTTCAGTTCAGGATCGCATGCAAGCCCGGCCGAGCCATGAAGCAGGATCATGGCTCCAGCCGCCCGGCCAGCATCCGGTCATGGTCTAGCGCACAGCGACCGGATTGATCATGGCCTGCACCGTGCCGTTGAGGCGCGGAATGCCGAGCGAGAAGAAGAATTCCGCCACGCCATCGGCATAAAGTTCATCGGTCACGATATTCTCGAGAATATAGACGCCGCGTTTTGCCAGAAGTGTCTGGTGCACTTCGAACGGTCGGGCCTCATTCTCGAAGGGGATGGCTTCGAGCGCGGGGGTGTCCGCGCCAATGGCCACCACGCCGAGATCGGCGAGATAGTTCGCGCCTTCGACACCGAGACCAGGATGGGTCGCCATCAGCTCTGTCGAATCGCCATGCGCGGCCATGGCGCCGGTATGAAAGAGGACGACATCGCCTTTCTCGATCTCGAGGCCGGCCTGTTCGGCGGCTTTATCGATCTCAGCCCGGTTGAAGGCGGCGCCGTCTGGAACGGGGCTTTCGCCAAACACCTCTGTCATGTCGAGCAGCACGCCGCGGGTCACAATCGGCGGAATATCCTGCGTCCCAAGCTGTGTCAGCCCGGAGGGGGTCACGAAGTCTGAAACATGCACTCCGTTATAATAGTGGTGATCGACGCCCATATGGCCGAGCCCGTCGATATGGGTCCCGATGCCGACAAAGGTCTGGACCAGATCGTCATTGCCGACAGCCTTGTTTTCGCCCAGCGGCGTGCCGGAGCCATCTGAAGGCTGCAGGATATAGACGTCATAGCGGCGCGGCGCGTAGGCGGGCGTCTCGCGGCTGGTGACCTGCGCCAGACCATAGGTTTTCCCCGTCGTTATGAGTTCTGCGGCGCTGGCCGTTTTCTCGGGTCTGAGATTTGCCACTGCGCCAAGCCGGTCGTCCGCGCCATATTCTGACGGGTACCAGTCGGCAGCTGCATCTTCGTCCTGCGCCAGGGCAGGCGCGCCTGTCAGAAGCGTGGTGGCGGTGAGGGCCAGGATCCAATGTTTCACGAGTTCCTCCGGGGTTTTTATCTTGTTGGGCAAGTCTGGGAGCGGGCCGGCCAAAGGTCCAGCGCTTCCCGTGCGACAGGTTTACTGCATCATCGCTTGTAGGGCCGTGCCAAACCCTCTAGGGATGAGGTTCGAATTTGGCCGGACGATCAGGCACAACTTCCGCTTCGGCGGTCAGACGCTCAGAATTTTCCCAAAGAAGACGAACTCCGGATGCACAATGTCGTGCGCCCGGCGATAATCTGTGCATTGAAAGGAAATTCTGATGAATTCTGGCACTGTGAAATTTTATAACGACCAAAAAGGCTTCGGCTTTATCGCACCTGATGATGGCGGCACCGACGTGTTCGTCCACGCAACCGCTCTTGAGCGTTGCGGCATCTCCGGTCTCGGCGAAGGTCAGAAAGTGTCTTTCGACACGGCAAAAGACCAGCGCAGCGGCAAGATGGCGGTCAACACGATCGAGCTCGCCTAGCGCTGAGGGCCTTCTGGCCCGCTGAAATGAAAAAGGCTGCCTTCTGAAGGCAGCCTTTTTTTGTGTCTGGTATGCAGGTTTAGCCGCGTCCGTGCGGCTTCTCCCAGTCAATATCCGGTCCAGCAGGCACGATGCGGGTCGGGTTCACCATGTCATGGCTCTCATAATAGTGGCGCTGGGCATGCATCGGGTTCACCGTCTCGGCAATGCCCGGCCACTGATAGAGGTCGCGCGCATAGGGCCAGAGATTGGGATAATCGACAATGCGTCGGATATTGCACTTGAAGTGGCCGTGATAGACCAGATCGAAGCGATAGAGCGTCGTCCAGAGCCGCCAGTCCGCCTCGGTGGGTGTGTCCCCGGTCAGGAAACGCGACTTGCCGAGCTTTTCGTCCAGCCAGTCGAGCGACTCAAATAGCGGGAAGACGGCTTCTTCATAGGCGTCCTGAGCGGTGGCGAAGCCGGCCTTGTAAACGCCATTGTTTACAGTGTGATAGACGCGTTCGTTAATCTCGTCGATTTCCGCCCGTTTGCCTTCTGGATAATAGTCGCCCTCAGCTGCACCTACCTCGTCAAAAGCCGTGTTGAACATACGGATGAGATCGGCCGACTCATTGCTGACAATCGTGTTCTGCTGCTTGTCCCAGAGCGTGGGTACTGTGACCCGGCCGGTATAGTGCGGGTCCGCCTTGATATAGAGCTCATACATGAAGTCGGACCCAAAGAGCTTGTCGCCGACGATGCCGTCCGGGTCCTTTTTAAAGGTCCAGCCATTTTCGCCCATGAACCAGTGCGTGTAGGAGACGTCGATCATGTCCTCCAGGCCCTTGAGTTTGCGGAAGATCAGCGCGCGATGGGCCCAGGGGCAGGCATAGGACACATAGAGGTGGTAACGGCCAGCTTCAGCCTTGAAGCCCGGCTGTCCATCGGGGCCGTCGGAGCCATCCGACGTGATCCAGTTGCGAAACTGGCTCTCATGGCGCTTAAAGCGCCCGCCCGTACTGTCGGTGTCGTACCATTTGTCTTGCCAGATGCCGTTATTCAGCAGGCCCATAAGTCGCTCCTGTCATCGATATGGCGCGCCTTTTTGCGCATACCTTCACGAAGGTATGAGAGAGCGGGCTAATTTCCAGCGCGCCGTCAGGTCTTGCTGCTTTCGAGAGTGCGGATGTCGGCGTCGAGACCGAAGAGCCACGCACTGACCTGCCAGAGGATGGCGAACACGGCGCCCGCCGCCAGCACATCCCACGGCCAGCTCGCGCTATTCTGGCCCCAGCCGAGAAACAGTGCGGCGGCAGTAACAAACACAAAGGCGAGGGCCAACACGCTCAGCAGACGCGACAGCCAGTTCGATCGGAACCGCATGATAACGGCGCCCACGCAGGCCGCTCCAAGGGCGGCAAGGTAGAGCATGTTGGCGTCATTTGTGGATGCGCCAACAAGGCCGACGGCGCCGGTCACGATCACGAGCAACACGCTGGTCACGATGAACAGAAACAAGCCGGCACGATAAGCGCGGCTGCGCTTCAGGCGAAAGAGCAGGAAGACCGCAACACCAAGGGCGCCCAGAAGAACGCCTGCGAAAACAAAGTCGAAGAGTGTCCAGTCCATAGGCGCGGTCCTGAGTGTGTCGATGGCGGAGAGGACCCGCCATCCCGATTTTTGACACGGAATCAGGGCCCGATCCAGCTCTCAGGCAGATCACCCAGCCTAGTCGTGTTTGGGCTTGCGCCGCTTGGGGGGCTTGTCCGCAGACGGGTCGAACCGGCGGGGCTTCGGTTTGCCGGCTTTCTTTGGTTTCGCGCGCTCTGCAGGCCGGTCCTCAAGTTGTGACGGCGGCACCGGACGCGGCTTGCGGGCTGGCTTGCCCTCGGCACCTGGTTTTCCTTCGGTGCGCGGCTTTCCAGCGAACTTGCCGGGGCGCTTGTCAGAGCGTGGGCCGGATGGCGGGCCAGAACGCTTCTTCGCTGGGCGGTCTGAATCGCGGTCATCACGGCGCTCCCGGCGGGCAGGCGCAGAGCCTTCCGTCCAGCCGGCTGGTTTCTCGCCCTCGCGCCAGGCAGAGATCGATTTCTCAAGCCGGCCATCAGGCCCGACACGTTCCAGGAAGCCCGGCGCGCTTTCAGCTTTCAGCTCAACGCGTGTATGGGCGTCCTCGATACGGATTGCGCCCACATCCGTGCGGTGGAGACCGCCAGCCTTGCACAGCATTGGCAATAGCCAGCGCGGATCGGCGCCTGACTTGCGGCCGACCGACAGATTGATCCAGACGCTGTCTTCAAAGTCGTTCCGCTCGGCGCGCGGCTCACGGCGTTCCGTGCGCTCGCGCCGCGGTCCGTCTCCGCGCGGCGGGCGCTCGCGCTTGTCGGCCGGGCGGTATTCAGGAACGTCCATCAGCTCTTCCGGGGCAGAACGGCGCGCGCGGTGCAGCGCCACGAAAGCAGCTGCCACCTGCTCAGCGCCATGAATGTCGATCAGCATTCGCGCCATCTCATGATCGCTGTCGCTGGCGGGTTCGCTCAGGGAAGGGTGGTTGAGCAGCCTTTCATCGTCGCGCTTGCGGATATCGTCTGCGCCGGGCGCGTCGGTCCAGCTGGCGTCGACGCGCGCGTCCTGTAGCAGCCGCTCAATCCGGCGGCGCGCCTTGAAAGGCACAATGAGGACGCTGACGCCTTTGCGGCCAGCCCGGCCGGTGCGGCCGGAGCGGTGCAGCAGGGCTTCGCGATTGGTTGGAAGGTCCGCGTGGATCACAAGGTCGAGATCCGGCAGATCCAGTCCGCGCGCGGCCACATCGGTTGCCACACATACATTCGCCCGTCCGTCCCGCAGGGCCTGCAGGGCGTGGGTCCGCTCGCTCTGGCTAAGCTCACCTGACAGGGCCACGACGCTAAGGCCGCGATTATGAAAACGGGCGAGAAGATGGTTCACATTCGCGCGCGTCTTGCAGAAGACCAGCGCATTCTTGGCTTCGTGGAAGCGCAGCACATTGATGATGGCATTTTCCACATCGGCAGGGGCGATGGCGTGTGCGCGGTAATCGATGTCGGCGTGCGGGTCGGTGTCCGAGATCGTGTTGATGCGAACCGCGTCGCGCTGAAATGTTTCGGCCAGACGGGCGATGGGCTTCGACACGGTGGCTGAGAAGAGCAGGGTGCGGCGCGTCTCAGGGGCAGCGCTCAGCAGGGTTTCCAGCTCTTCGCGGAAACCAAGATCAAGCATCTCGTCGGCTTCATCCATGGCGACGACGCGGATCTCGTCGAGGACAAGGCTGCCGCGGTTGAGGTGATCCACCAGGCGCCCCGGCGTGCCGACGACGATATGGGCGCCTTTCGACAGCTCAGCGCGTTCCTCGCGCGGGTCCATGCCGCCGACACAGGCGACGACGCGCGCGCCGGCTTCCGCGTATAGCCAGTCCAGTTCGCGGTGAACCTGAACTGCAAGCTCACGCGTGGGGGCGACGACCAGGGCCAGCGGTGCGCCGGGCCGTCCCAGACGTTCAGCGCCCATCAGTAGCGAGGGCGCCATGGCGATCCCGAACGCGACCGTCTTGCCTGATCCGGTCTGCGCCGACACCAGAAGGTCTGCCGTCTCGATCTCTGGGTCGAGCATGGCGGACTGCACGGGTGTTAGGCTGTCATAGCCACGCGCAGCAAGGGCCTGGCCCAGGGCGGGCACAATGGCGGATTGGTCGGTCATGGAAGGGCTTTCAGTCTATGATCTCGGCCGCAACCAAATCGCGGCCCGGCCCCGGGCAGGTGCATAGATGGTGCACCGGTCGGGCCGATGCGCCGCTCATAGCCGGTTTTGGGCGTGTCAGCTATCTATTCCAGCAGCGCGGCATGCGCGTCCCTAGATGAGCCCCTGTGCGCGGAAACTGGTGACGCCGGATCGCGCCGCGATGAGGTGGTCATGCACAGTGATCTCGAGCGCATCGAGCGCGTCCATGACCGCCCGGGTCATATCGATATCGGCGCGCGACGGGGTCGGGTCACCGGAAGGGTGATTGTGGACGAGGATGATGCTGGAGGCCTGTAATTCCAGCGATCTGCGGGCAATCTCACGAGGATAGACGGGGGCGTGATCGACCGTGCCGTGGCCCATGGTCTCATCGGCGATGAGCTGGTTCTTGCGGTCGAGGAAAAGCACGCGAAACTGTTCGCGGCCCTCATGTTGAAGCTCCCGCTTCACATAGTCGGTAAGGGCGGACCAGCTGGAAATGACGGTGCGGGATCTGAGTGTCTCCCGCGTCGCGCGTGCACCGATTTCCGCAGTGGCTTTCAGATAGGCGGCGACCGTTTCGCCCACGCCCGCGACCTTGATGAGGTCGGCCGGGCGGGCGGCCAGAACACCGCTCAATGAACCAAAGCGGGCAAGCAGCGCTTTCGAAATGGGTTTGACATCGCGACGGGGGATAAAGGCGAAGAGAAGCGTTTCCAGAAGCTCATAATCCTCAAGCGCGTTTGCACCCCGCTCAATCAACTTTGTGCGCAGCCTGTCGCGATGGCCCTGCCAGTGCGGCTTGGCGGCCAGGGGCGGCCGGGGCTGGCGATCCAGACCGAATAATGGGGCTTCTTCCACTATGCGCATGAACACTCCGCCGGTTGCAGATGTTCATTTAATGTTCTCTCTGCGGGCCTGATTGTCAAGCAGAGATTGGGCAGATTGCTAGATGTCGACCGTATGCGGGGTGTGCCAGCCCTTTGGCGAGGTGGTAAAGATTTCCACGCCGTCTTCAGTGACACCAACCGAGTGCTCGAACTGGGCAGACAGCTGGCGGTCGCGGGTTACGGCGGTCCAGCCATCGGGGAGGATGGCAGCGTCCTTGCGGCCGATATTGAGCATCGGCTCAATCGTGAAGAACATGCCGGGCTTCAGCTCGGGGCCAGTTCCGGCGCGGGCGGAATGGACGACATTAGGCTCATCGTGGAAGAGCTGGCCGAGGCCGTGGCCGCAGAAGTCCTCAACAACGGAGAGACGGTTCTTGGCGGCAACCTCGGATATAGCTGCGCCGATATCGCCAAAACGATTGCCGGGCTTCACCGCAGCGATGCCAGCCATCAGCGATTCATAGGTCACATCCATCAGGCGCTCGGCTTTGCGCTTGGGGGTGCCGGCGGAATACATGCGCGAATGGTCGCCATGCCATCCATCGACGATGACCGTCACGTCGATATTGGCGATATCGCCGTCCTTGAGCGGGCGGTCGCCGGGGATGCCGTGACAGATCACATGATTGAGGGAAACGCAGGAGGCGTGACGATAGCCGCGATAGCCGATCGTCGCCGACTGGGCGCCATGATCATAGACGAATTCGCGGATCAGATCGTCGAGATGCGCTGTGGTGACGCCAGGTTTCACTTCCGGAACCAGCATGTCCAGGCATTCTGCGACCAGCCGCCCGGCCTTGCGCATGCCTTCAAAACCCGCTTCGTCATGAATGCGGATTTCCCCGTTTCGAACAGGCATGATGAGGTCGGCGTCAGACATGTTATCGAAGCTCCAGCTTGGCTTTCAGGCAATATGGCAGCACCGCACGCAGACTTCCACCTCTGCGGCGGCGCGCGGTGCAGCTGACCCCTTCAAGTCCTGCGGGTGTCGTTTTCGGCCTGTTCGGCTTTTGCCGCGAGCTTGTCCTTGTCTTTCTCGAATTGCTGAGGGTTTTCATACTCTTCACGGGCGGCCTCCTCGCGGATCGCGCGGGCCTTTGGCGATTTCAGGCGCGAGCGCATGACGGCCCAGACAAGCACGCCAAAAAGGATGACCGCGCCAATGAAATAGAAGATTTCGATGCCCATAGTACTGTCTCCGTGGCTTATTAAGAATCAATGCTTTAAGGCGTGCTCCTGTTCCGGTTGATGGCCTCCGCGCAAAACAAAAGCGGGACCGTTTTGCGGCCCCGCTTCCATCATCTTGAAGTGGCTTGCCCGGCTCAGGCGAGCTTGGCGTCCAGGGTAACTTCAATAGCGCCAAGAGCCTTGGAAAGCGGGCACTCTTCCTTGGCCTTATTAGCGAGTTCCTTGAACTTTGCCTCATCGATGCCGGGGACCTTGCCCGTCAGGGTGAGGGCTGACGACTTCACTTCAAAGCCGCCGTCGACCTCTTCGACGGTTACGACAGCCTTGGCTTCGAGGTCTTCGGCGGGGGTGTCGTTCATGGCGAGGAAGGCCGAAAGCTGCATGGCGAAACAGCCGGCATGGGCCGCGCCGAGCAGTTCTTCCGGGTTCGTGCCGGCCTTGCCGCTTTCGTCTTCGAAGCGGGCCTTGAAGGAATAGCCGTGGCTGGATAGGGCGCCGCTCTGGGTGTCGATGGTGCCTTTGCCGTCCTTGAGGGGGCCTGACCAGTGGGCTGTGGCGTGGCGTTTCATGGGGAGTCCTTTCAATGCTGCGACTGTTTTGTGTACCGGACCTTTACTGGTCTGGTGGCACTTCACCTTCAGAAACGCGGGGGTTGAAGAGGAGGTTGCTTCAGTGTGGAAAATGGCGCTTGGTGCAGTCGAAAAATGTAAGTTAGGAAACGGTCATGAAGCGCAATTTCACGGTGTCTGGACGGTGCATGGGCGGTGCACTGGCGGTGTTTCTGGCGAGCGCTTTCAGCAATGTCGCAGAGAGCGAGCCGCAGGCCCAACTTTTCCCAGAGACGTCAGCCGAAAGCGCGGGGTTCAGCGAACAGGGCCTTGCGGCACTCGATGAGCGGCTGGCTGGCTATGTTGAAGCCGGCCAGGTCGCAGGGATTGAGGCGATGCTGGTGAAGAACGGTGAGCTCGTCTATTCTTCGGCCCACGGTCTGCGCGATGTGGAAGAGCAGGTTCCGCTGGGTGAGGACACAATCTACCGCATCTACTCCATGACCAAGCCGATTACCGGCGTCGCGTTGATGCAGCTTTATGAGCAGGGCAAGTTTCACCTGAGCGACCCCATCACAACGTACATCCCGGAATTCGAGAACCTGATGGTTCTGGACGGTACGAATGAGGACGGCTCGCCGAAACTTGTGGAGATGAAAGGCTCTCCCACCATGCGTGACCTGATGAGCCATACGGCAGGTTTCGCGTATGGGCTTGGCGGCCAGGACTACGCGAATGAGCAGTTTCGCGAGAAGCAGGTCCTGCGTTCGCCGGACATGCAGACGATGATCGACAAGGTGGCCGAGATTCCACTCCTCTTCCAGCCGGGTGAGCGCTGGTCCTATTCGGTGGCCGTGGATATTCAGGGCTACCTGGTCGAGCAGTTCTCGGGGATGAGTCTTGGCGACTATCTCGAAAGCAACGTCTTCGCGCCGCTTAACATGGACGATACCGGCTTTTACGTCGCTGAGGCCGACTATGACCGGCTTGCCGACATCATGTACTATTCCGACGAGGCAGGCCGCTTCATTCCTATAGATAGCGAGACTGTGCAGTTCAGGAAGGACACGGTTCCTTTCGAGTCGGGTGGCGGTGGTCTGGTCTCCACGATCGATGACTATGCGCGCTTCTGTCAGATGATGCTGAACAAGGGTACGCTCAATGGACACCGGATCCTGCGACCCGAGTCGGTCGATCTCATGACACTAGACCAGCTTCCCTCTGGAATGGGTATCAGCTTCGATGGGACGAAGCGCGCTCCGGAGGAGGGCGAGCCGCATAAGTTCGGTTTCAATTTCGGTCTGATCACCGATCCGGAAGCAATGAACAGCCCTGCGGGCACCGGCACCTATTACTGGGGCGGGGCCGCTGGCACCTGGTTCTGGATCGATCCGGAGAACGACCTGTTCTTTATCGGCATGATCCAGCGCTTTGGCGCAGATCCGGAGGTGTCATTCGAACCGCGGGCGGACTCCATGCGTCTGGTCTATGAAGCGCTGCAGCCCTGAAGAGAGATTTCATGACGACACCCAACGCCGCAATCTGCCTTATCGGCGATGAGCTTCTTTCCGGGCGCACGCGCGACATCAATGTGCAGCAGATCGCCGGATTCCTGCGCCCCTTTGGTATTCCGATTGAAGAGGTACGTATCGTACCGGATATACATTCGCGTATCGTCGAAGCCGTGAACGCGCTGCGCGAAGGATACACCTATGTCTTCACAACGGGCGGGATCGGGCCGACGCATGATGACATCACGGCCGATGCCATCGCAGCAGCGTTCGGCGTCGGCATCGACAAGCATCCAGAGGTCATGGCGATGCTTCAGGCGCGCTATGACGAGATGGGCACGGAATTCACCGAAGCGCGCCAGCGTATGGCCCGGATTCCGGATGGCGCGAGCCTCATCGAGAACCCGGTTTCAGGCGCGCCGGGCTTCCAGACCGGAAATGTCTTCACCCTGGCGGGTGTCCCATCCATCGTTCAGGGCATGCTGCAGGACGTCGGCCACCGGCTGGAGCATGGCCGGGTCGTCAACGCAAAGACCGTGCGCGTGCCGGGCCTGCGCGAAGGCGATATTGCCGAGACGTTGAGCGCTCTGGACAAGGATTTCGACGAGGTGAGCTTTGGGTCCTATCCCTGGTTCCGGTCCGTCAGCGATCATGGGGTCTCGCTGATCGCGCGCTCTGCCGATGACGATGCTCTTGCACAGGCGGCTGACCGTCTGATCGAACTGGCGAAGTCTGCAGGCGGTGAAGGCGAGCTTATTGAGGGGGAGGCCGGTTGAGCCGCCCCTTTCTTGCCCGCCTGCCGGTCATTGCGATCGCTGGCATCGCCATGCTTGCGGCCGGGGCCTGTTTCGGCCTCACGGCCCCTGCCATCGATGGCACGCTGCTCGATCTGATCTGGACCGGCCCGGCAGCTGAGGCGCGCCTTGCGGAAATGGATCAGGCCAGCCGGACGGCACATTTCTGGACAACGCTGATCATCGACACGGCCTATCCGCTTGCCTATGGGGCTTTCCTGGCGGGGCTCGCGGCCCGTTTTGCGCCGGCGCGGTTTGCCCGGCTTGCCATGGTGCCGGCGGCTCTTGTGGTCCTGCTAGACCTTGTGGAGAACACCGCGCAGATGATGGCGCTCAAGGGGGCAGGGGATGTGCTCTGGCTGAAGACCTTTGTGACCCCGGCGAAGTTCGGCATGTTCGCCGCCGCCGCCCTGCTGGCTGGCATATTGGGACTGTTGGCGCTGGCGCGGTTTGCGCTCAGGAATCGCTAGTTCCAGAGGTCTCGCCGAGCGCGCGGTGAATGTCGCTCACCACGACCGAGCCTTCACCGACGCTGGAGGCGACACGTTTGACTGAGCCGATGCGCACATCACCCACGGCATAGACGCGCGGCCAAGAGGTCTCATACCGCGTCGGCATCCGGTCCAGCGTCCAGCCCGCGCGGACAAGGTCCAGATTGGAGAGGTCCGGGCCCGTCTTCACGAAGCCCTTCTCATCGCAGCTCATATGTTCCGGCAGCCAGTCGGTGAAGGGCTGGGCGCCGATAAACAGGAACACAAATGGAATGTCGCGCTCGCGTCTCTCGCCCGATTTGCGGTTGTGAAAGGTAGCGCGCGTCAGGCGGTCCGTAAGTGCGTCGTCTGACCCTGTGCCATGCAGTGCCTCTATCTCGGTTTCGGGATGGAGATGGATGTTCGCCGTCTCCTCTAGGCGCCGGACGAGATATTCCGACATCGTTTCCCTGATATCGGGGCGCCTGTAGAGCACGTGAACATTGCGCGCCGACTGGCTGAGGAAGACGGCGCCCTGACCGGCCGAATTACCTGCGCCGACGATACAGACATCCTGCCCGCCGCAAAGCTGCGCTTCCATCGGCGTTGCGCCATAATAGATGCCGCGCCCCTCAAAGCGTTCGAGGTTCTCGATCGGCAGGCGCCGGTACTGCGCGCCGGTCGCGATGACCACGGCGCGCGATTTGAGTTTGCGGCCATCCTTGAGCGAGAGGCAATAATCATTGCCCTCGCGCGAAAGGTCTATGGCGGTGGCGGGCGAGGCGATACGTGCGCCGAATTTCTGGGCCTGGATCGCGGCGCGGCTGGCAAGCTCACGCCCTGACACGCCCATGGGAAAGCCGAGATAGTTTTCGATCTTCGACGAGGTCCCGGCCTGACCGCCCGGCCCGTCGGTGTCGAGGGTGACGACGCTGAGGCCTTCGGAGGCGGCATAGACAGAGGCGGCAAGGCCCGCAGGGCCTGCGCCCACCACGACGACGTCGACGCAGCTATTGTCCGGGACAAGATCGAGGCCAAAAGCGTCGGAAAGCTCTCCGACATCGGGGCGTGACATGATCTTCGAGCGTCCGCGGATGACGACCGGCAGGTCGGCCGGGTCAATATCGCGCGCCTCGATGATGCGCCTGGCCAGCGGGTCGGTTTCCGGATCGAGCCAGCGATGGGCGATCATATGTTTCGACAATGTATCACGGGCGACGAAGACATCGCGGTCATGGGCATCCCCGATCACGATGACCGCGCCATGGGAGGAGTCATGCGCAAAGACGCGCCGGGCCGTCATTGTGCGAACGAAAATGTCTGAAAAATGAGAGTTTTCAACAAGAAGGCGCTGGAAGTTGCTGTGCGAGATGTGAAGCACTTCGCCGGCCTCGCCCATCTCGACCCGTGACAGCGAGGCCTGGCCGCTCAGCACGGAGATGTCACCGGCAAACTGTCCGCGCTCCATCCAGCCGACCCGTTTTTCGCCCATCGGGGTTTCGACCAGAATATTGGTATGGCCCGACAGGGTGATAAGGCAGTCGCCCGCCGCATCGCCTTCATCGATCAGCTGCTCACCCGCCTCATGGAAACGGACCTCACCGAAAGCCATGAGACTTTTCAGTTCAGCATCCGAGAAGGTGAAATTCACGTCGGCGGGTGGCTTACCCATGGTCTGGCCTTGGCGTTTGGATGTCGTGCGGTTTAAGTCCTAGCCGCGAAACAGAACAAACGCCATGGAGAGGAATTCCAGATGTCCGAGAATATCGTCCGCGTCGAAAAAGACGGCCCCGTAGCCATTGTCACGCTGAACCGCCCCGACGCGCTGAACGCGCTAAGCCGCGCGATGCGCAGCGAGATCGTCAAGGCGTTCACAGAGCTGTCGAAGGATGACAGCGTGCGGGCGGCGGTCCTGACAGGCGAGGGACGGGCGTTCACCGCTGGCATCGACCTCAAGGAGGCCGGTCAGACCGGTTTCGCGCTTGGCGCCGATGGCGGCGACATCGATCTTGCCAAGGGCCTCGCCGCGTTTCCGTGGCCGATCATCGGCGCGATCAATGGCTTTGCCATCACTGGCGGGTTCGAACTGGCGCTGATGTGCGATGTGCTGCTGGCGTCGGAGAATGCAAAATTTGCCGATACGCATGCGCGCGTCGGTATCGTGCCGGGCTGGGGCCTCAGCCAGAAACTGCCGCGTATGATCGGCACCAGCCGGGCCAAGGAACTGTCTTTCACCGGCAACTTCCTCGACGCCGACACGGCGGAACGCTGGGGGCTGGTCAACCGGGTCTACAAGGCCGATGAGCTGGTGCCGGCGGCGGTGAAGATGGCCCATGACATGGCAAGCTGCGACCCGGTCCTTCTGCGCAAGTACAAGGCGCTGATCGATGACGGGTTTGCCACGACGTTTGGCGATGCGATGAAGATGGAAGTCAAACGCTCTGCCGAACATGCCCAGAGCGTGACCGCCGACAGTGTCGAGCAGGCCCGCAAGGCGGTGACCGAGCGCGGACGCGGCCAGAACAGCTAGGACAAGGCCGGCGCAGATTGGCAGGCGGCATCTTGGAAACTGTGAAAGACACTCCAATTTGGAAGGACACACCTGTCCTGGAGAATCCAATGTCCCATCGTTTCGTGCTCGCCTGCCTGGCGCCCTTCGCACTTGCTGTTCCGGCAGGTGCCCAGATTGCTACGAGTAATGAAAACGGGGCGACCGGCGCCTATAGCGATGAGATCGACTCCTCCTTCACCTCTGAAGGCCGCTTCGGCCCGCGCACGGCGCTGGACGATCTGCGCGCCGATGTCGACCGTGACCGCGAGGCGATGGAGCGCCTGCGGCAACGCCAGCAGAAACTGCGCGATGCCGTTAACGCTGACGACCGCGAGACGCTGATCGACAATGGTCTGCCGGTCCCGATCACCGAGGGTGACCTCGCCATTGCAGAGGACGAGGAATAGGCGGGAACCGGATGGCGCTGGCCGGTGTTGATCGGCCATGCCAGACAGTACACGCCGCATCGCCCGTCTTTCCATCCTCGCCAGTGCTGCCAGCCTTTGTGTGCTGACCGCAGCCGCCCAGTCAGCTGGCACCTATGTCGCCAATGGAAGCTATTCCAGCGACTATGAAGTCAGCAGCTGGAGCACGGCCGACCGGGCGCGTGGCGGCGACTATCTGCAGCAGGCTTACCGGGCGTCCGACGAACTGCTTGGCGGGCCGGTCGCCCAGCCGGGCGAACCTGTCTTTGCCGCTGAGCAATATGTGCTCAATGACGATTTGCGCCGGGCGAGCTATACGGGCGGGGCAAGCGCCACCCGCGGACAGTCTGAGACTTCGCGGCCCCGCGCGGGTATGCGGGTTGAGACCATGTCCGGCCTGGAGCTTGGATCTGTGGCCGTGGTCCAGGCTGGCGCGAATGGCGAAATCGAGGCGGTGTGGGTGAGAACGCTGTCCCAGGGCGCGCCAAATCTCGTTCAGATAGAGAGTGACCGTATCGAGGTGAGCGGCGAGCGTCTTCGCGTGATGGGCTGATCCAGCGCACCTCAATTAAGCGATCCCGGGTTGCATGCCGCCGCCAGATTGGCTGTATGGCACTCTAAATCCCGGGAGGAATCAAAAATGAGAGACGTCGTTATCTGTTCGCCGCTGCGCCTGCCTGTGGGCGGCTTTGGTGGGAGCCTGAAATCAGAGCAGGCCCATGACATGGCGTCCTTCATTGTCGCGGAGCTGATGAAGCGGACCGGCGTGCCGGCCGAAGCGGTCGAGGACTGCGTTTTCGCGCAATGCTATCCGTCCATGGAAGCCCCGGCGCTTGGCCGCGTGGTGGCGCTGGATGCAGGTCTGACCACGGGCACGGGCGGCATCCAGATCGACCGCCGCTGCGGCTCCGGCCTGCAGGGCGTGATCTACGCCATTATGCAGATTGCGACAGGCGCCAGCGATGTGATGATTGCGGGTGGCGCGGAAAGCATGTCGAACGCGCCCTTCTTCTCCACCCATATGCGCTGGCAGATCAAGGGCGACGGCCTGATGCTGCATGACGGCCTCACGCGCGGGCGCTATACGGCCGGCGGCAAGTATCATCCGGTCGAGGGCGGCATGATCGAGACGGCGGAGAATCTGCGGCGCGACTATGACATCTCGCGCGAGGCGCAGGACGAGTTTGCCTATAATTCGCACATGAAGGCGGCGGCCGCGCAGAAATCCGGCAAGTTCGCCAATGAAATCGTTCCCTATACTGTGAAGGGCCGCAAGGGCGACACGGTCGTCGAGAGCGATGAACATGTGCGCCCGGACTCCTCTGTGGAGAAGCTGTCCACGCTGCGCGCCCTTCGCGGCAAGGTTGACCCGGGTGCGACGGTCACGGCGGGCAATGCCTCGGGCCAGAATGATGGCGCCGCGGCCTGTATCGTCTGTACGCGCGAGGCGGCCGAGAAATACGGCCTGAAGCCGCTGGCGCGGCTTGTGTCCTGGTCGGTGGCCGGTGTCGGCCCGGAAGTCATGGGCATTGGCCCGGTGCCGTCGAGCCAGAAGGCGATGGACCGTGCGGGCCTTAAACTCTCCGACATTGATGTCATCGAGCTCAATGAGGCGTTCGCCTCGCAGGTGCTCGCCTGCACCAAGGCGCTTGGCTTCAAGGATGAGGATTATGAGCGGCTGAACCCGAATGGCTCTGGCATCTCGCTTGGCCACCCTGTGGGCGCGACGGGCGTTCGGATCCTGACGACGATGCTGTATGAGATGGAACGCCGCGAAGCGCGCTATGGCCTGGAGACGATGTGTATCGGCGGCGGGCAGGGGCTTGCGGCAATTTTCGAGCGCGTGGCAGACTAGGCCGGTCGTTCAGGGGCAGGGCTGCCGGGCAGCTCTCCCGACAGTGCGGGCGTGGCGAAATTGGTAAACGCAAGGGACTTAAAATCCCTCGGCCGTATGGCCTTGCCGGTTCAAGCCCGGCCGCCCGCACCAAGTCTCCGGTCTATATTCAGGAAATGGCGGTGGTCTGCGCAGGCTCCGCGCCCAGCACGGAGCCGGTCAGCTGCGCCTGGCATTCGGGCAGAGTCTCAAGCGTATCGCTGTCGAGAATGATGGCTGAATTTGGCTGGCCGGACCGCTCGGAAAAGAGAGGGAGGGCGTACTGGCCCGTCTCTGTGCCAAAATCGCTGCGGACCGGGATGAGCGGTGTGCCCGCGCGGCAGGCTTCGCCGGCCTGCTCGATCTGCGTGGCGGTCAGGTGCAGCTCACCGGCCGAAGCTGGCGCAGCGAAAATCGCGGCGGCGGCGGCGGCAAGCGAAGCGGACAGAAAGATACGAGCGGTCATCGGTCAGACAAGGTTGAATTGACGTTGAAGAAAGAACGCCGGTTCGCGAGGCCGGTTCCGCCATTTGTGCGCCGTTTAACCAAGTCTCCACTCTTTGTCCGGCCCGGCTGATTCGCTGTCTCAGGCGGTCCGGACCAGGATGAAGACAAATACCGAGTACAGGCCTGAAAGAACGGCGAATTTTGCCACCGCTGCCAGGACGAAGGGGCGCAGGTCGTGCCAGCTTGTCTGGCGGGCAATGGCAGAGACTTCCTCTGCGATCTCCCGCGTCATGTCATCCATCTTGTGGCCCGAAAGCGACAGGATGATGCGGGTGGTGCGGCCGGTCTCGAACGCTTCGGCTTCGGCGAGGACCTGTTCGAAGACGAGGGCGGCGACGGTTTCACCGACGGCCTTGCGGGGGCGCCAGCCATATTCGCGCAGTTTGGTGAAAACCAGCTTCGCGGTGGGAAAGGTTACGATCATGTCGCGCAGGATGAAGCTGGCCAGCAGGGGAACGGTGATGACGGACAGCACCTTGTGCGGATAGAGTCCCACACGGAAACCAAGCCAGACCAGGATCAGAAGCAGGGCCTTGATGAAGACCGACTGGACGAAGCCGGTAAGGCTTGCGCGCAGATACTCATCGGCGTGGCCGCGAATACGCTCGCGCGCATCGATCGCGGCCTGATGAATGATCTTCTGTTTCCGGCGATTTACGGCACTCGTGATCGCCTTGCGCCCGAGGGAGACCCCGGTCGTCAGTGCGGACACAACAAGAAAGGCCGTCCTCAACATGGGGCGGCCCTTCCGGCGATTGTCCGGCGTGTCGAATGCGGAAAAAAGCGGGCCATTGGCCCGTTAGATCAATTCATCGATCAGCTTTTGCAAGCCTTTCGATGCCTGTGCCGGGTTCGATACAACGAAATAACCAGCGGCCAGTGCAATCGATGCTGCCGCAAGCGGGCGCTTCTCAACAAGGGACTGGATCATGTCGAAAGGGAGTTCCGCCAGCATGTCGGCTGTGGCGCTTTCGAACTGGTCCAGCTCCTCTTCCGTCGATTTTCCCGGCTTGAGAAAAACCAGCGTGCAGATGCAGGCGACGAACAGAAAAAGGCTCGCCACGCAGACGGTCGCCCATAGAAGCCCGATAACGGGAATGAGGGCGATCACGGCAGCGATGGTCAACGTGGTGACGCCGGCGAAGCCAAAAAAGACCGCGCCAGCGCCAGCGATTATTCTGAGTTTTGCGATGTCCATTACAGGAAGGACTTATTTACGCTTCAGGGCAGCGAGAAGGACACCCGTCCCGAATGCGATCCCTATCGAGGCGAGCGGGTTCTCGCGGACCTTGGTTTCGAGGTAATCGCGCGCATTATCAGCTTCCGCACGAGCTTTTGTCGCATACTTTTTCGACTGCTCGACACCGCGGTCATACTCCTGGCTGGAGCGCTCCTTGATGTACTTGCCAGAATTTGTGGCAAGAGACTGGAGATCGTTGCGGAGCTGCGCGATGTCCTCCTTGAGGGAGTCGTAATCGGATGCGGCTGCTTTTGCTGCGGTTTCTGTTGTGCCATTTGTTTTCGTTGAAGTTCTTGTAGCCATTGATAACTCCCAGCGTGAATTCTAATACAGTTCAAGAACGCCAGCGGCTTGCAATCGTTCCTCATCCTGGTGGAATATCGGCATCCGGGCTTTCCCGAGGGATTTTGCGGCACGGGGGTGCACAGGACAGATGAGTGTCTTCAAGAGACGGCTTGGACAATATGTCAGCATCCATGACGAGGCGTGGATAATCTTCGATGAGCTGGAACGCCAGGAGCAGGTCTATCTGCCCGGCGATGAACTGATCACGGCCGGTGACGAGACACGCCGTGTCTTCATTCTGAATGAGGGCTGGGCGATCCGGTACCGGCTTCTGGAGGACGGCCGCCGGCAGATCGTCAACTTCATGCTGCCTGGCGATGTTTTTGATCTGCAGTCACTTGCCGATCTCAAGGCTGATCACTCCGTCACCGCGATTACGCATTGCAACGTCTCTGTGATTCCTTCGGGGATTTTTGTCGACATGCTCAAGGATTCGTCGCGGCTGGCCTCAGCCTTCTGGTGGTCGGCCGTTCAGGAAGAATCCATCCTGCGCGAGCAGATTGTGCGGATCGGGCGGCGCTCGGCGCGCGAGCGGATAGGTCACCTTCTGCTGGAGCTTCACCGGCGCTATATCGGTGCGACGGGACTGGAGGTCGAAAAGCTCACGGTTCCGCTGACGCGGGCCGATATTGCGGATGCGCTGGGACTGACACCTGTCCATGTTTCGCGCACCATGTCGGCAATGCGCCGGTCGGGTCTGATCTCCGAGGGCAGGGGCGGAGAGATCACCATTGTCGACCGCGAGCGGCTTGCGCGCCTGTCGCTTTTCGACATGGATTATCTGCACCTGAAGAAGCTGAACCTTCTGCGCAAGGACGGCAAGAATGGTATTCAGGAAATATCCAGCGGTGTTAATGCAGATTAATGCGGGGCTCCGAAGAGGGGGCTAAGTTTTCGGAAGCTTAGGCCGGAAACAAAAGTGCAAACCACATCGATATCGGACCCGGGACATGTGTCCTTGCTGCAGAGACTGCGGCGGATGGGGCTCGTTCTCATTGGCAACCAGAAGACCGCAGATGCCATTCTGCGGGACGCTTTTAACATGGCTGCGGAAGCGTTTGGTCCACCGGACGGAGCAAGTGAAAGCGACATTTTCAGGCTGGGCTTCGACGCCTTTGACAATGCGGTGCACAGACGTGGCAAACTTGTCCTGCTTGGACGGCCCATGGAAAAGGATGGAAACCTGGCGAGCGGTGTCCACAATCTCACCTATGTCGAACGCCTCTCGATCTCCCTGCTTCTGGTGGAAGAGATGACACCGCGCGAGGCTGCCGTCATGTCTGGACGCCCACCGCAGGTCCTGGAAAAGGCGCTGGTAGATGCTATCAACAAGCTGGACGCTGAAGGATTCTAGACCATGGGTGAGGTCAGCAAACGTGCATCGCGCCTCAAGGGGGCTTTTGGAAAGATCAGACTGGCTGAACCAGACAAGGGACTGGTTCAGGCGTTCCGGAAACTGACAGGGCGTGCCTCAGCCGGCACCTCACGCGCCGATATAAGCGGAAAAACGAAAACGTCCGACTAGGCTTCGAACAGTCCCTGGCCAAGGGCGATGGCGTTGAGGTCGCGAAGAGCACAGAGCAGGGCGGCCTTACGCCAGTCACCTTCACATTCTTCCACGCTGGCGGCGGCCGAGCCAGCCGCCGAGGTCAGGCGATCCCGCCACATGGACTCTATATCGCCGAGCTTGTCGGACCCGCCCTTGCAGAAGCTCAGCCATTCCAGATAGGAGGCCGCGACCCCGCCTGAATTGAAGAGGATGTCCGGACCTACAAGGATGTCTTTTTCGGCGAGCCTGGCATCGGCAGATGGAGTGATTGCCGCGTTGGCGATTTCCAGAACCATCCGGCAATTGAGCTGATCTACATTGTCTTCGGTAATGACATCCGAGATGGCCGCCAGGCAGAGAATATCGGCCCCGACCCCAAACAGGGCATCGGACTCGTCATCATAGTCCAGTTCGCCGTCTTTCTTCTGGCGCGCGACCTTGTCGACATCGAGACCGCTGTCGGAGCGCACCATGCCCTTGCTGTCGGAGATCGCAACCAGTGTGGCGCCTTCTGCGCAGACCTGGCGGGCAAATTCCAGCCCCGCCTTGCCCATCCCCTGAACGGCGACCCGGCAATCTGTCAGATCGAGACCAAGATCGTCCTGTAATTGTTTGAGAATGAAAACCGCGCCGCGCCCTGTAGCGCCCTGGCGGATCTTCAGACCGCCGCTGTCGAGCGGCTTGCCGGTCACCGCGCCATGCGAGCCACTATTATGCGCCGGCTCCAGACCCTCGACCATATACTCCATGTCTTCGGGCGTGGTCGCGACATCTGGCGCAGCGATGTCATTATCCGGCCTTATGATATCGGAAAAAAGCTCGCCATAAGCGATGGCGAGCTGGCGGCGCTCCTTACGCGACAGAGCGCCTGCGTCAATGCGCACAGCGCCCTTGGCGCCGCCGAACGGCAAGTCGAGAAGGGCGCATTTAAGGGTCATCAGAAGGCCAAGGCGATTGACTTCATCCGCCGTGGAGGTGGGCGAAAACCGCACACCGCCCTTTGTCGGCCCCTTGAGCGCATTGTAGCGGCAACGCCATGCCCGGGCAAAACGCGTCTTTCCCTCATCTGTGCGAAGCATGAGCTCGCGCTCTATCAGTTCGCCAGGAAGAGACAGAAGGCGTTTGATTTCCCCGAGATCCGGGTCTGCCTCGACCAGGCGATCAAGACGGGTCACGGCTTGCTCCAGCAAGTCAGACATTCAGATCTCCTTGCTGGAGCTTCATCGCGGGGTAGGGGTTTACTCTGCGGCCACGGACTCTGACGAGGGGTGGAAAAAGAGCGCCTGACCGATAGCCGCCTTGACGGTGTTTTCCTGGAACGGCTTCGGAATGAGATAGGTCGGCTCCGGGCGTTCACCCGTCAGCAGACGTTCCGGGAAGGCGGTAATGAAGATGATCGGCACGTCGAGTTCTTCGAGAATCTCATGCGCTGCTTCGATACCGGAGGAATTGTCTGCGAGCTGGATATCGCAGAGGATAAGGCCCGGCGGATTGGCGCGGGCCATGGCCACGGCTTCTGTATGGGTCGTCGCATTCCCGGTCACTTCATGGCCCAGCTCTTCAACGAGGCTTTCAAGATCCGCTGCGATAACCGGCTCATCCTCAATGATAAGAACCTTGGTCGACAGGGTGGCTTCGATGTCGCTGTGCGCCTTGGCGATCAGCTCTTCAACCTGTTGAACGGTCTTTCCAAGAATCGTTGCCGCCTCGCTGACCTGGAAGCCTTCCAGCGCGGTCAGCAGAAAGGCCTGGCGCTCAATCGGCGCCAGTGACTGCAGGCGGGTTTCGGGGGTGACGGAAGACGCATCCGGGCGTTCCAGGCGGGCGCCGGTGCTGCCCCAGATTACGTGGAAGAAGCGATACAGCGCCTGTCTTGCAGGCAGTTCATCGCTGACCTGGCTTGGGTCCTCGGCCAGGGCTGTCAGTGACGCCCGAATATAGGAATCACCGCTCTCCTGACTGCCGGTCAGCGCGCGCGCATAGCGCCGCAGGAAAGGCAGGTGTGGACCAAATTGCTCGACAAGACTCATGCTAACCCTCGCACATTACGTTTGGTCTATAACTTGTGCTCGTTCCAAAAGTTGCAACCCGCCAGGAAAAAAGTCTGCAGAGGGTGGAACTTTGCGTTCCGACGCGCTTTACACGTACTTAATCAAACTCACCGGGGACTTATGAGCGAAAGAGCGAGTCACATACCGATGGATCATCAATCAAGAGGCGCGGACGACGACCGCGGCCGCAAGCTGCGTCAGAAAAGAATCGGAGACCAGCTGCGGCGCCTCTATGACGAGGTTACAGAGGAGGCCGTTCCCGAAGAGTTTCTCAACCTTCTGGAGCAGGCCGACAACAGCAGCAAGAAACAGAAATAGAGACTGTATTGACCCAGCCGACACTCGACGATCAGGCGTTCAAGACAGAACTCGCCGGGCTGATCCCGCACCTGCGTGCCTTTGCGCGCAGCCTGTGCGGGAATGCCACTGCTGCTGACGATCTCGCGCAGGAAGCCATGCTGAAAGCGTGGAAAGCGCGCGAGAGCTATCAGAGCGGTACAAATCTCAAGGCCTGGACCTTCACCATCCTGCGCAATCTTTTCTATTCGGAAAAACGCCGAAGCTGGCGCCGCCAGCAGCTGGACCCGGAAGTTGCAGAGGCGACGCTGGTGTCCAATGACGATCCTTCGTCTGCGCTTGACCTTCTTGCGCTGCGCACCGGTCTGACGGTTCTGCCGGAAGACCAGCGCGAAGCTCTGATCCTCGTCGGCGCCGGTGGGCTCTCCTATGAGGAAACAGCGGAAATATGCGGATGTGCGGTCGGCACGATCAAGAGCCGCGTGAGCCGCGCCCGCAAGGCGCTCGCTGAAATCATCGAGAATTCCAGCGGCGGATATGCCGGGGATGGCAAGCTGCGCGCCTCCGAAGCTTTCGATGACATCATGAAACAGGCCGACGAGCTCTCCAGTGGATCATCCGCCGACGTCTGAAACCAGAACAGGACCCAAAAGGGGCTCTCTCCGGCTGCGATTGTTGATCACGATCGCAGCCGCATTGACTCCAATCCTGCTCTTTGCGGGGTTTCGCTCCTATCTCAACGCGCAGGACGCCCGCGCCGAACGGCGTAACACGCTGATCGAGATATCCGACCGCGCGATCGACGAGGTCGAGCAGCTTCTCTCGACGGTCGATACGCTGCAGCAGATCTATGAGGCCGACATCGTCGGGGGCGATTGCCGCGGGGTCTATGCCACGCTCTCGCCGCGCGTCCCCCAGCTTTCCAATATCGTCTATTTCAATGCGGACGGCGTGTCGGAATGCTCGGCCCTGCAGGAGGCGGGGACGCCTGTCGCTCAGCCCGAAGCGTTTGAGCTCCTGCGCCGGGGGCAGACCAAGGTGCGCACGGATGCGTTTTTCGGGCCGCAGAGCCAGACCTGGTTGTTTTCAATCATGCGGCGCGTGGAAGGCCCCGACGGACAGTTCCGCGGCGCCATGGCATTTCCGCTGCGCACAGATGAACTGATCCGCACCATCCGTCTCACCAATCTGCCAGAGGATGTGGAGCTTGCTCTCTCAGACAGCGCGGGCCGCGTATTCGGCAGCGCACGGATTTCAGGCGTCGATGCTGAACGGATCGAGCGGGCGACGGGCGATGAGGATGGTGAACTCTTTGTCCTCTCGACGCCGGGCGAAGCGGCCATGGACGTCGTGGTGCGCTCCATCGTCGATGACAGGATCTATGCTGTCATTTCCCGGCCTTCGCCCGGTATGATCAGCGAATTCACGCTGCAGCCGCTGGAGTCGGTGGGGATTCCGCTGCTTTCCTTTACGCTGGCGCTGATCGCGGCCTGGCTGGCGGTCGACAAGCTGGTGCTGAAATGGCTCTCGCGCCTTCGCCGTCTGGCGCTCATTTATGGGGAAGGCCATTATAATTTCCGCATCGGCAATGAGTTCGACAATGCGCCGGATGAAATCCAGTCCTTCGCGCAGACTTTTGACCGTATGGCCAACCGGATTGCTGAACGCGACAGCTCGCTTCGCTCTGCCATCGCCACGCGGGACTCGGCGGTGAAGGAAATCCATCACCGCGTGAAGAACAATCTGCAGATCGTGGCGAGCTTTCTGAACCTGCAGCGCCGTCAGGTGTCTGATCCGGCTGCGCGCAATGTGATTTCGGCCGCCCGTCACCGCATCGATGCCCTGTCGATCGTTCACCAGACGCTCTATCAGCATGAGCGGCTGGAGACGGTTCACATGCAGCCCTTCCTGGATGCGCTCCTTTCGCACCTGGCCGGGGCGCTGGGCATGGATGAGATCCATGTCACCATCAAGCAGGAAATCGCCGATATCGACCGGCCGGCCGATGACGCCATCCCGATTGCGCTCTTCCTTCTGGAGGCCGTCACGAACGCGATGAAATACGCCTTCGGAGAAGAGGGCGGCACGATCCTGGTGCGTCTGAAGGAAGATGGCGACGACATCATCCTGTCCGTCATCGATGACGGCTTCGGCGAAGAGCAGGACGATTCGAAGACGGCAGGCTCGACGGGTCTCGGCTCGCGTCTCATGACAGCGTTTGCCAAGCAGCTGCGCGCGGAGATGAGCTCTCACTCAGAACCTGGCAAGGGCTACAAGGTGGAGCTGCGTATGCCGGCCACTGAGCGGGAAATGAAGACCGGGACCACGTTCTAGTCGATCTCGACGTGCGTTTCCTTGCGGACGAAGTCGGGTGTCAGGACGTGCGGCTTCATCGGCACGAACCGGTCGCCATGCAGGTTGAAGATGGTGACCACGCAATCCCTGCCAGAAATATCGATCAGATTGAAGCTTGCCGGATTATTGCGAAGCCGGGTCGAGAGTGTGCCGGCGGACACCGCGATATAGGCATGGTCCTCATGGTCCACGACGGTCACCGACGGGGAATGCACATGCCCGGTCAGGAGATACCGGAACGGGCTCTTGGCAAGGCGGCGGCTGGCCCGTCTGCCGCGACGTGTCGCCGTGCGCATTGGTGCGTCGGGCGGGGACAGGAAAGGGTGGTGGCAGATCAGGAAGGCGGTCCTGTCTTCCGTCGCGTTTTCGGTCGAAATTGCCTCTTCCAGCTGTTCCAGATTGACTGAGCCCTCGGCCCAGTTCTTACGCGTCTGCCAGCCGCGCGAGGTGTTGATGCCGGTCAGCAGGGCGTTGTCCAGGACGACCGGTTGGCTCAGATCCTCGAAATAGCGGTCATGCCGCTCAAAAGGGGAGACGACGCGCTCATAGATGTTGAGAAGCGGGGTATCGTGATTGCCGGCCACGACGAGCCGGGGCAGGTCGAACTTGTCCAGCCACTCACGCGCGGCGTCGAATTCCTCGCGCTTGCCCCGCTGTGTCAGGTCTCCGCAGACAGCAATGGCATCCGGCCCGATGGAGTCCATCGCGTCCTCGAAAGCGGCGAGCGCGCGCGGGTTTTCCGTGCCGAAGTGAATATCGGCGATCTGGATGATTTTGGACATCAGACTTTCGCGCTGATCGCGCGACCTGCTTTTGCGATACGGGTGAACCTAGTCCCCGACTTAAGACGAACCGGTTCCCCATCCAGCGTTGCGCGCAATTCGTGGCCGCGCTCATGATGGAGGGTAATGGAGCGCACATGGCCGGACGTCACCCCGGCGGCATTGCGCCAGTCATCGAAGAGGGCGCTGAAACCGGCGGCGGCAAGCTCGATCGGGTTGTCGGGGTCGATCACCGCAAATTCCAGCTCGGTTTCCTCCTGTGTCCCGACAAATACGGAGACAGCCGTGGCATAGCCCGTCTCTGGCGCGGTATCACTGCCGTCCAGCTCATAGGTCATGGTGGTCCGCAGATCGAGCAGGTCGCTACCGGAGAGAGCCTGGATGGCTTCAATCAGGTGGCCCTTGCGCATGGCTTCGCGCGGACCTGTAAGGTCTGTCAGATTGCCAGCCATGGCCGCGACATAGAATGTCCGGTCGCCAGCTTTGCCAGCCGGCACATCTATCTCCACGCCGTCAGAGAGGCCTCGCTCAAGGCATTCGCGCCATTCGCATGGCCCGCCATGAATCTGTTTGTGGAAAAGGTTCATCGTACCGCCGGGGAGCGGCAGGATCGGCGGCCCGTCCGGGCCTGCATTTTCAAAGGTACAGGCCACTGTGCCATCACCGCTCCAGACGATCACCAGATCGGGCGATGACTCCAGACACGCCTTGATGGGCCCGGCAATGTCATCGCCGTCCAGCAAAGTAATTGTCGGGGTGTGGCCAAGGCCCTCAAGGACTGTCTCAATCTCGCTGGCGGCGTCTTCTGGTACGCTGCCGGAGCGCGGATTGATCAGGACTGCGATGTTGCTCATCGACTCTCCCGGAGGGCTGAGATGAGCTCATCCTTCGTCATGTCGGAGCGCCCTTCGATGTCCAGTTCGCTGGCGCGGTCATAAAGGTCATCCTTGGTCCAGTCCTCATAGGGCGGGGACTCTCCCCCCTTCTTAGATGGTTTCTGGTCCGAATTTGCCTTTGCGTTTGCGATCCTGGCGGCCGTTGACTTCGAATAACCCTCGTCGATCAGCGCCTCATATGTCTCGTCATCCTTGATGGATGAACCGTGATCCTTGGCCATGATGTCCTTCATCTGAAATGAAAATCTGTGTCATTCGAACGTCATGTGATGATTTTCGTTCCAGATCGGGAACCGCCGCCTTCTGGCGGCGTATGGTGAACATGGTTCGGAAAGACATCCCCTCTTCAGATAGCTATGTCCCAGCGGTCGGACCGCTGGGCGACCTCGCAAGCGTCTTCAGGCGTCTGGGCGGCCTCTCACGCCTCGATGTGGTCTGCTCGATGATCGGAGTAGGCTGTGTGGCCTTCTGGTCCTGCCTGCGGAATGGCAAGCGCAAGGCGGTAAACGTATCGATCCGTCCCACTGTATATTTGCTTTCCTACATTCCTGCCGAAAACAAGATCAGCGAAACCGCTTGAACTCCTTTCGTCCGTAGCGGGACGGAATGGTTGGCGTATTGTTTCCTCCTGCAATCAGATGAACCGCGAGAACGACGCGCACAAAAAAATGCGCGGCCACCAGAAGGGGCCGCGCATCGAATTTTTATCATGAGCTGAAGATCAGGCAGCTGAAGATCAGGCGCCTGCGTCGTTCGCCGTGTCTTCAATTGCTTCGCCGGTCGCCTCGACGTCTTCGCCAGCACCTTCAACAGTGTTGCAGGCTGCGGCGGCAAGGGCGAGCAGGCTGAATCCGGCTACCAGAAATGGGTTCTTTTTCATGATTGAAATCCTTTTTAGTCGCGGACCAGATGCAACGCTGGTCAAACTTCGGGGTTCCGAAAATAATTTGCGGAACTGACCGGCGCTATTCTCCGTTTTTCCTGCATCGGCGCTTGGCCGTAGGTAAACAAATTAGGAGATCAACATGCTCGGTTGGGCACTTACTTTCTTCGTTCTGGCGATCATCGCCGCCGTCTTCGGTTTTGGTGGTATTGCCGGTGCATCCGCAGGGATCGCGCAGATCCTCTTCTTCATCTTCCTCGCACTGCTCGTGCTGAGCTTTGTCGCTCGCGCAGTCAGAGGCCGAAGCGTCCTGTAGACAGGACAAATCAGATTTTTGACAAAAAGGCGATGCCAGAACGGTGTCGCCTTTTTTCATGTCTGGAATATCCGCCACAGAAGAGGGCTTCCGCCTTGGAAAGCAGCGGCTTTTGAATCGCCACGAATGCGACTAGAGGGAAGGGATGACGCCAACCGATCCCCAATGTGTTGCCCCGACCAGCTGCCTGCTCGGGCAGAGCCCCGTCTGGAGCGCGAGTGAGGGCCTGCTGTTCTGGGTGGATCCCAACCGGGCGAAGCTGCACCGCTACAAGCCCAAGACCGGCAATACGCGCCGGTATGACCTGCCGATCAAGGCCAGCGCGCTCGCCATTGCGGGCGGCGAGCTCTTAATGGCCGGGGGGCTGGAAATCGGCATATTTGATATCGAGACCGAAGATTACCGGCAGGTGGCCCGGCTCGAGGGCGATCCAAAGGCGCTGCGCATCAACTGCGGCGGGGCCGCGCCGGATGGCAGCTTCTGGTTCGCAACGATGGACAGTGAGGAAAAGGCCGCGCGGTCGACCTGGCACCGGATAGATACGGGCAGGAAGATCACGCAGCTGAAGATTCCGCCCGTGATCATTCCGTCCACGGCCTGTTTCTCGCCGGCTGGTGACGTTTTTTACACGGCAGACACCACCGAACAGGAGATCCTGTCCTTCGATGTCGGCGAAGGCGGCGCGCTCAGCAACCGGCGTGTCTTCTGCACGACAAGCGCGGGCGCGGGCTATCCCGATGGCAGCGCGGTCGACCGGGATGGATATCTCTGGAATGCCGAGTGGGATGGTGCGCGCATCGTGCGCTACAGGCCTGACGGCGCAGTCGACCGGGTGATCGCGATGCCAACGGTCCGACCGACGGGCTGCTGTTTTGGCGGCGATGATATGAGGACGCTCTATGTCACGACGGCACGAACGGGCCTCACCTCATTCCAGATGGACACGCAGCCCTTTGCCGGCAGCCTGTTTGCCATCCGCACCGCGTCTGCGGGGCTTCAAGTGGCCGAATGGAAGGGCCGATAGACACAGGCGGGGAGGGGCCTCGCTGCTTGCGCGGCGAACTTCCTGCACCCACATGCCTTCACAATCACTGCAATGGAGAGTATGGCGGTTGACCGATACGGTCGAGACCGTGACAAATCCCCGGACTTTCAGGACGTAATTGATGGCCGACAAGGACAAGAAGAAAAGCGTGGACCCTGTGACCTTCGCCCGCCAGGTCGAGGCGGAAGGCCGCAAGGTGACCTGGACGTCACCGCAGGAAACCGTGCAGGCGACCATCATGGTCGTGATCATGTCGATCATCGTCGCCCTGTTTCTGTTCCTCTCCGATCAGGTCATCGCCATCCTGATTGGTCTGATAACCGGTCTCGGCGCCTAACAGTTTTCAAGGAGTGCCCCGCCCATGGCCGAGGCCAAATGGTATATCGTTCACGCCTATTCCAACTTCGAGAAGAAGGTGGCGCAAGTCATTCGCGACCAGGCGAACCTGAAAAACCTTTCCGACCTGATCGAAGAGATCGAGGTTCCGACCGAGGAAGTCGTGGAAGTTGTCCGCGGCAAGAAGAAGACCGTCGAGAAGCGCTACTTTCCGGGCTATGTCCTGATGAAGGCGCAGCTGACAGACGATGTCTATCACCTGGTGCGCGACACGCCGAAGGTTTCAGGCTTTCTCGGTGCCGAAGGCGGCAAGAAGCCGCTGCCCGTCCCGCAGCGTGAAGTCGACCGTATCCTCGGCACGGCTGATGAGCCGGCAGCCGAACGTCCGCGTCCGCAGATCTCCTTCGAGATCGGTGAGCAGGTGCGCGTCAATGAAGGCGCGTTCCAGGGCTTTGAAGGCGGCGTGGAAGAAGTCGACGAGGCGGCAGGCCGCCTGAAAGTGTCGGTGTCCATCTTCGGGCGCGCGACGCCGGTCGACCTCGAATATTCTCAGGTCGACAAGATCACCTGAGGGGCCTTTCCCGGTAAAATCAGGCGTCAGGACCGTATCTGGGCAATCAGCTTGGCGGTAATGGCGTCGCTTACCTGACGCTCACCGCGCAGGGCCGGCTTCAGCTTGCCCGCCATCGTCTTGCCGCGCTCCACACCCCACTGGTCGAAGCTGTTGAGCCCCCAGAGCTTGCCCGCGAGGTAGGTGCGGTGCTCGAACAGGGCGATGAGGCTGCCGAGACGGTATGGCGTCAGGCGCGGCGCGTGCATGATGGTCGACGGCCGCCCGCCTGCGTGAACTTTCTGCGCAGCGATTTCGAGCGGCAGGTGCGGTTCGTCTGCCTGCACATCGGCAAGGGAGCGCCCATTGGCGAGGACTTCGGCCTGGGCTAGCGCATGCGCGGTCAGGCCCGTGACGCCGTCCAGCTCATCGGTGGCGCCCGGAGCGATTATGAATTCAGCCGGTACCATGGATGGGCTCTGATGCAGCCACTGGTGATAGGAATGCTGGCCGATGGTGCCTTCACCGCCCCAGAGGAGCGGCGCTGTGGCTTCTGAGACGGCGTGCCCATCCGGGCGCACGCTCTTGCCATTCGATTCCATCTCAAGCTGCTGGAGATAGGCCGGCAGCAGTCGCAGGCGGCGGGAATAAGCGAGCAGCGCGCGCGCCCCGAAGCCAAGGACAGAAGCGTTCCAGTAGTCGAGCAGGGCGAGCCGGATGGCGAGATTGTCTGCGATGTCGGCTCTCTCGACATGCTTGTCCATGGCTTCCGCGCCGGCGCGGAAGTCTTCCATGACATCGCTTTGCAGGGCGATGGAGCAGGCGAGCGATCCCGCAGACCAGATAGAAAACCGTCCGCCAATCGATTCGGGCAGGTCGAGGAGCAGACCTTCTGCGCCGTCCAGCCAGTCGGTCGCGCGGGCCGGGTTGGCGGTGACGAGGGCGAAGTGTTTTGCCCAGTCCTTGCCGACGCCAGCGCGGACCCAGTCGCGGGCCCGGCCAAGATTGTAGAGCGTTTCCTCTGTCCCGAAAGATTTGGAAACGCCGACAACGAAGGTGCGCGCAGGGTCGAGGCCGCTGAGGGCGAGGTCGAGGTCCAGCGGGTCAAGATTGGCGCAGTAGCGAAGGTCGATATCGTCGCGGCGCTTGTCCTCAAAGGCGTCGGCGATCAGGCGGGGGCCGAAATCGGAGCCGCCAATGCCGATATGGACGATGGTGTCGAAACGCTCCCCGCTGGCGCCCTTGCGGGTGGCCCAGGCGATTTCCTGGGCAAGGGTTTCAGCCGCGAGCACGGACTGGCGCACCTGCTGGGCCTCTTCGGTTTCGGGGTGGGCGGCGCGCAGGGCCCAGTGCAGGGCGGCGCGGTCCTCTGACGTGTTTACCTTTTCGCCATCGAACAGGGAGGCGAGCGCGCCCTTGAGATCATGCCTCTCAGCCAGAGCGAAGAGGGCGGCGGTGGCGTCCGTGTCGAGATAGTGACGCGACAGGTCCACAGTCCATCCGGCAGCCGACAGCGGCTTTGTCGCGGCCCGGATGCTCAGTATCGTCCGAAAAGGCAGGGCGCGCAGCCGTTCGGCGTGGTCGGTGAGGGTCATGTCAGGCCTTGTTTCAGGAACTGGAGAAGATGGTGAGCGCGTCGCCGGCTGCCTTGCGCATCAGCGTAACCGGATGGGAGCGGTCCTGGCGCTCATAGACGGCGCGCTTCTTCTCGCCATTGAGGAGGAGAAGGATGTAGCGGGCCCGCGCCACTACGGGCAGGGTGAGGGTCATTCGCAGCGTATGTTCGCCTGTGATCTTGGTCTTCGGCGCGTCGATGGCAGCGACATTGAGCGGATTTTCCGGGTCGAGGGCGGTGTCGATCCCCTCGGCATCGGCAAACCAGGACAGGGTATGGCCGTCGGCGCCCATGCCGAGCACCATGACATCGACAGGCGAGGTTAGCGGCCGGTAGAGGGCATCGACCTCTTCCTGCGCATCGAATGGCGAGGCATGAGAGGTCTTCATGGAAACGAATTTCGCCTCGGCGGCCTGGTTCTGAAGCAGGGTCTCACGCACCAGCCGTTCATTCGAGGCGTCGTGATCGGCGGGCACCCAGCGCTCATCGGCGAGGCCGACACTGACGCGGGACCAGTCGAGATCGAGCTCGGAAAGCTGCTGATAGACCGGCCCCGGCGTGGAGCCGCCCGAACAGATCAGGCTGGCCTCGCCCCGGCGCGCCAGGGCATCGGCGAGGCGGGTCTCTATCCAGTGCGCCGCATCGGTCTGCAGCGTCTCCGGGGTGCCGAAAGTGTGGAAGGCGGTTGTCTGGCTCATTGGGCGCAGGGAGACCCCAAGCCCCATCCCTGTCAAGAGCCAAGCGGTCCGCCTGCGTTGGAATTGTCATGGGTGCTTGAAAGCACGCGCGCGCGTGTGTATGTCGCCCGCTTCAACGGGAATCAAAGGCCCGCTGGCACAAGGAACCTGAAACCCGTCCGGCGGGCCGGACAGTAGCGAGAGGAGGCCGCGTTATGGCCAAAGAGAAGTTTGCGCGGAACAAGCCGCACGTAAACATCGGCACGATCG
>NZ_CAXFSW010000013.1:0-67066 GCF_964005855.1 uncultured Henriciella sp. | reverse complement strand
GGCCGCTTCGAAACGGATGGGCGGTTAGCTCAGCGGTAGAGCACTACGTTGACATCGTAGGGGTCACTGGTTCGATCCCAGTACCGCCCACCATCCTCTTCTAGCTTTTCCAGGTCAGTCACTCCCTGCAGCGGGGCGGGCAGTGGTCTCAGGCGATATGACTGCGGAGAACTGAAGATGCGAAGGCATAGGCGACTTGCTGGCCTGGTTGTCTCTTTGACCGGTCAGGCGATTTTATTCGCTGGAACAGGCGGGCTTAGCCTGCAAGCAGACTGGAAAGTTGCTCGATTGTGGTTTCTGGCGTGCACCAGCTCGTCACAAGCCGGTGAGAGCCGCCGATCCAGGGATAGAAGGTCGCGCCCGCGTCGGTCAGGGCCGCAAGGTTTGTCTCGCTCAGGCGCACGAAAATCTCATTGCCGTGGACTGGGTGGACCAGTTCGGTCTGCCCGTCCCGGCACAAAAGATTGGAGACTTCGCGCGCACGCTGATTGGCGGTCCCTGCGAGGTCCAGCCAGAGATCGTCTGCCAGCATGGCGATGGCCTGGGCAGCGAGATAGCGCATCTTGGGCGGCATGTGGCCGGAGCGTTTCGCGCGCGCCTTGAGTTCGCCGAATTTCTGGCGGGCCTCCCCGAAGAGAAGGATGATCTCGCACCCGATGGCGCCGGTCTTCGTGAGGCCCAGCGTCAGCACATCGATGCCGGCTTTCCAGCTCATCTCTGCCGGCGCGGCGCCTGTGGATACCAGCGCATTGGCGAACCGGGCGCCGTCCATATGCACGGTTAGTCCTGCCTCTTTTGCCAGGGCGGCATAGTGGGCGATCTGGCTGACCGGATAGGCGGTGCCGGACTCGGTGAGGTTCGTAAGCGAAAGCACCTGCGCCGGAGTTTCATGCACGAAATCAGGTCTGATGCCGGCGAGGGCCTCGCGCAGTGCCGCTTCGTCGATCTGCGCGCCATTGCCGGGTAGAAGTTGCAGTTTGCCGCCGCCGGTAAAGAATTCCGGGGCCCCGCGTTCGTCGCGGGCAATATGGGCTTCCTCATGGCAGAGGATCGCGCCCATGGGCGGGCAGAAGCAGGAGAGGGCAAGTGCATTTGCCGCTGTGCCGGAGGCGCAGAGCCAGAAGTCGAAATCATCGGTTTCCAGCACGCGCGAGAGCTCGCCGCGCAGGCGCGCGGTGATGTCATCGGCGCCATAGCTTGGCTGCATGCCATTATTTACGCCAGCGAGCGCTTCCAGAACGGCAGGGTGGGCGGGAGCGGATGTATCAGAGGAAAAATTCATCAGACCTGCGTGTCCGGTGTCTGCCACATGAGGTGCTGACCGCCATCGGTCGCGATCATCTGGCCCGTCACACTGTCGGCTTCGATGAGATAGCGAAGGGCACGCACAATTTCTTCGGGACGTGAGCCTTCCTGTGTCAGCGTGGCCCTACGCTCGGCCTCGAACTCTTCCTCGCTCTGGTGCACGCTGGCGAGGGTCGGGCCAGGGCCGATCCCGTTGACGCGGATATTTGGCGCAAGCGACTGGGCCAGCGTCTTCATCGCGGTCAGAAGGGCCGCCTTGGACAGCGTATAGCTGAAAAACTGCGGGTTCAGTTTCCAGACGCGCTGGTCGATCACATTGACCACAAGGCCCTTCTGGTCGCCGGGCAAGGCCAGCGCGAAGGCCTGCGTGAGGGCAATCGGCGCGCGGAGATTGGCATCGAAATGCAGATCCCAGCTTTCGCGCGTATGACTGAGCGCGGTGTCATCATCGAAGACGGAGGCGGAATTTACGAGAAGCCGCAGCGGGCCGCCCAGCTTTTCCTGGGCGGCGGGGATAAGAGCCTTGAGGTCCTTTTCCTCGGTGAGGTCACCCTGAACGATTACGCCCATTCCGCCGGCCTTGCCGATCGCGTCGGCGGTTTCCTGCGCGCCGTCGGCGGACGAGCGATAGTGAACGGCAACACTCCAGCCATCGGCGCCGAGCGCTTCGGCGAGGGCCCGGCCTATGCGTTTGCCGGCACCGGTAATAAGGGCCCGTTTCGGGGTCAGATCATGCTCTGCCAATCCAGCTCTCCACTTCGCCTGCAATGTCCCAGCCATGCACGAGGCCGTAGATGTAGACAGCATAGACGAGCAGCATTGCGAGCGCTGCAAGCCGTGTCACGCGGCTGCGTGGCAGGACGAACAGACCGAGACCTATGGCAGCGGCCGCCATCGCCCAGTGGTCGAACTGAAGAAAGGTCGGGGCAAGATCCGTCGGCCCGAAAAAGGCGATGATCGCGCCGGAGCCAGCGAGGTTGAAGATGTTTGAGCCGATGACATTGCCGATCACCACGTCCCCGCGGCGACGCACGGCGGCTGCAACCCCCGCGCCAAGTTCCGGCAGCGAGGTGCCGATGGCGAGCAGGGTGAGGCCGATGATCTCTTCAGGAACTGCATAGGTGCGGGCGATGCCGACACCGCCCTCGACGATGAGGTGCGCCCCGAGCGGCAGGCCCACAATGCCGATGACCAGGTTGACCAGCATGGCCACCGTGCCCAGCGAGTGCTCCTCGTCATCCAGCCCGACATCAATGCCCTTGCGGATGGCGTGAGAGGTCCAGACCAGCATCAGGACCGAATAGACGATCAGGGTGGCAAGCAGGATGAAGCCGAAGGCCGGCGTGACGGGCCGAAAGGCGGTCCAGCCGATCCACAGGGCCGTGATGGCCAGCATGATCCAGTAGGAGCGGCGCAGACCGAACTGCCGGGTTGCCAGTGGGACGAGAAAGGCGGGGACGGCGAGCACCAGCCAGATATTGGCGATGTTCGAGCCGACGATATTGCCGATGGCGATGCCGGGCTGGCCCTGGCTGGAGGCATCGACAGCCACGACCATTTCCGGCGCGGAGGTGCCGAAGCCGACAATCAAGATGCCGGCCACGAGCGGCGAGACGCCTATGCGCCGCGCCAGCGCCACGGCGCCGTTGACAAGGAAGTCGCCCGCAACTGCGAGAATGACCAGGCCCCCGACAAGGGCCGCGATGAGTGTCAGATCAGGCAAGAGTTAAGGCGCGGGATCCTAGTCCAGACGGCGATAGTCGATGAAGTTCAGAATGCCGAAAATAGCGACGGTCACGCCGATGGCGATAACTGCAAACATGGCTTAAGCTCCCCTGAAGTGGTGTTCCGCCCGTAACTAGACCGTGTTTTCCCCTTTGGCGAGGGGGCTTTTCATCTGAAAGGACGATCCATGCAAAAGTTGCGTCAGCGAGTCTTCCAGGCCTGGTTCCGCTTTCGCCGCCCGATGACGCTTGGCGTGCGCGCAGTGGTGGAGCGGTCCGACGGGAAGATACTGCTGGTGCGCCACACCTACACCAAAGGTCTCTTCTTCCCGGGCGGCGGCATAGAGAAGGGCGAGCGGGCCGAGACGTCACTCCTGCGGGAGCTGAAAGAGGAGGGGGGCGTGGAGCTGACCGGCGCGGCGCGTCTTCTTGGCATCTATTCCAATGATCCCGCCTTTCCCAATGATCACGTGCTTTTATATCATTTGCGCCCTGAAGACTGGGCAGCGGGCGAACCGACCAGTTTTGGCGAGATTTCAGAGCGGGTGTGGGCCAGCCCGTTCGACCTGCCGGAGGATACGACGCCAGCAACCCGCCGGCGGGCCGCCGAAGTCTTCGAAGCCGGTCCGAATGACGGCTATTGGTGATCCTCCTTGTCCCGGCCGGCAAGGCCTGTGACATAGTCGAAAGCCGTCATGACGGCCATGACGGCAGCAACCCAGACCATGACGAGCCCGGCAAGCCAGATGCCGCGGGAGAGGACCCAGTTCGGTGAATAGGGGGCTGCGTTGGCCGCAAGGGCGCTGACAGCCATGCCGAAGAGGACAAGGGCAATCCCGCCGAGGACGAGTGCGGTCTTCATTTTCGCACTGTTTGAGACCTTCATCGTGCCCGGATTGCCCATGGCTTCCCGCATCGCGGTGATCAGGACATCGCGGCTGACGATGGCCAGTGTCGGTATCAGGATGAACCAGGCCCAGGTGCCGGTAATCGATAGGGCCAGCAGGCTGGAGGCGGACAGCAATTTGTCGCCGATCGGATCCAGACGCGCGCCGAAGGCGGATTCGGCGTCCAGCTTGCGGGCCAGCCAGCCGTCGAGCCAGTCGGTCAGCGCGACAAAGGAAAAAAGCGCGAAAGGCAGGAAGAGGACCAGAGCGGTGGCATCGCCAGCCTGCGTTCTCGTATCGAAGTCGAGGATGGTGTAGCCCACAACAATCGCCAGAATGCAGCGTGCAATCGTCAGCGCATTTGGCAGCCATTTGAGAGTCATACTGTCCTAACCGCCATTGAAATGGCCATAGATGCGTTCGGCGAGCGAACGGTTGATACCGTCAACGCTCTCAAGATCAGCCAGCTTGGCACGGGAAACACCTTTTGCCGACCCGAAATGATGCAGAAGGGCTTTCTTGCGGGATGGCCCTATGCCTTCAATCTCATCCAGGGGCGAGGATTTGATGTCGGCCGAGCGCTTTGACCGGTGCGCGCCGATGGCCCAGCGGTGCGCTTCGTCGCGCAGACGCTGCAGATAATAGAGGACCGGTGTGTCCGGTGGCAGGGTGAAAGGCGCCTGGCCGGGCCGGAAGAATTTCTCGCGCCCGGCATTGCGGTCCGGCCCCTTCGCGATGGAGACCAGTGTTACATCCTGCGGCGTAAGACCCAGCTCTTCCAGTGTTTCCACGGTTGCGGCGAGCTGGCCAAGGCCACCATCGATGAGGACGAGGTCTGGATAGGTTTCGAGCTCAGCGATCTTCACACCCTGTTCGTCAGCCTCCTTGAGGAGACGTTTGAAGCGGCGGCGCATCACTTCGCGCATCATGCCATAATCGTCGCCCGGCTCCAGCGCCTTGTCCTTGATATTGAACTTCCGGTACTGGCCCTTGATGAAGCCTTCCGGGCCGGCGACCACCATGCCACCGACGGCATTGGACCCCTGGATGTGGCTGTTGTCATAGACTTCGACACGTTTGGGCGGGGCGGGCAGGTCGAACGTCTTTGCCATGTCTTTCAGAAGACGCTGCTGGCTTGCTGTTTCCGCGAGCTTGCGTGACAGCGCCTCGGCGGCATTGCGGCTCGCCTGTGCGACGAGTTCGCGTTTGTCGCCGCGCTGGGGTGTGCGAATTTCGACTTTCCGGTTGGATTTCAGCTCCAGCGCTTCACCGATAAGCTCTCCCTGATCGGGCGCCTCATTTGTCAGGATGAGCTTTGGCGGCGGGCGCTTGTCATAAAACTGGACGAGGAACGCTGAAAGGATTTCCGGTGCGGTCTCGTCCTTTTCATGGCGTGGGAAGTGGATTGTGGCGCCCCAATTCTGCCCCGCGCGGATGAAGAAGACCTGCACGGCCGACTGGCCGCCCTCCATGGCGATGGCAAAGATGTCGGCTTCTTCGATCCCGTCGGGGTTGATATCCTGCTGGGCGCGAACGACGGCAAGTGCGCGGATCCGGTCACGCAGGCTGGCGGCGCGCTCGAACTCCATATTTTCGGCGGCCGTCTCCATGTCGCGGGCAAGGTCCGCCTGAAGGTCGGTTGCCTTGCCTTTGAGGAAGTCGGCAGCCTGATTGGCGAGTTCGGTATAGCCTTCCTCGCTGACCAGGCCAACGCAGGGCGCCGAACAGCGCTTGATCTGGTGTAGCATGCAAGGGCGGGTGCGCTGGGAAAAAACGCTGTCCTCGCAGGTGCGCAAGAGGAAGGCTTTCTGCAGCGTGTCGAGCGTGCGGGTCACGGCATTGGCGCTGGCAAAGGGGCCGAAATAGTCGCCGCGATCCTGTTTGGAGCCGCGATATTTCAGGATCTGCGGATAGTCGTGGTCGCGGCGGATCAGAATGTAGGGGAAGGATTTGTCATCGCGCAGAAGAATGTTGAAGCGTGGCTTCAGCGACTTGATGAGGCTGGCTTCGAGCAGCAGCGCTTCGGTTTCTGTTTCGGTCACGACGAATTCCATCCGCGCGGTCAGCGCGATCATCGCCGCGATGCGCTGCGTGTGGCCGCCAAGCCGCGCATAGTTGGAGACACGCGCCTTCAGATTGCGCGCCTTGCCGACATAGAGGACCTCATCCTTCGTTCCGAACATGCGGTAGACACCCGGCTTTGCAGGCAGGCGTTTCAGATTGTCCTTGATGACATCGACGCCGCGGCGGGCCGGTCTGCTGGATGAGGTGTCTGACATGCTGGGCCTAACCTAATGGCAGCCGCGCCCGGCGCCTAGTTGGGCGACTGCCGTGCGCGCCATGTCAGCTGCCGAAAGCCGGCTGGTTTGCATTCGGCGCCTGCGGGCCCAATTCTTTGGACAGAAGAGCCCTACGCCCGCTTGTGTCCGGGGTGCGGGCGACCTATGCAGACCCACGCCTTCCAGAGGAGTTCAGATCACATGGCAACCGAAATCGCCCTAAGCAAAGCCGTCGAGCGCGTGCAGCCATCCGCCACGATTGCTGTCACCACAAAGGCGAATGAAATGAAACGCCAGGGCATCGATGTTATCGGCCTCGGCGCCGGCGAGCCCGATTTCGACACGCCGGACCATGTGAAGGACGCCGCGATCAAGGCGATCAATGAGGGCAAGACGAAATATACGCCGGCTGACGGTATTCCGGAGCTGAAAGAAGCGATCTGCGCCAAGTTCAAGCGGGACAATGACCTTGAGTATACGCCCGCCCAGATCAACGTCTCGCCGGGCGGCAAGGCTGTGCTTTACAACGCCTTCATGGCGACGCTGAATCCGGGCGATGAAGTCATCGTGCCGGCCCCGTACTGGGTGAGCTATCCAGAGATGGCGCGTCTGGCGGGCGGTGATCCGGTCTTCGTGCAGTGCGGCCCGAACTCCAACTACAAGCTCTCCCCGGAGGCGCTTGAGCAGGCCATTACGCCGAAGACCAAGTGGCTGGTGCTCAACTCGCCATCCAACCCCACCGGCGCGGCCTACACCAAGGATGAGCTGCGCGCGCTTGCAGGTGTCCTGCTGAAGCATCCGCAGGTCTGGGTGATGACTGACGACATGTATGAGCACCTTGTCTATGACGGGTTCGAGTACTGGACGATCGCGCAGGTGGAGCCGAAGCTTTATGACCGCACGCTGACCGTGAATGGTGTCTCCAAGGCCTATGCGATGACCGGCTGGCGGATCGGCTATGCCGGCGGGCCGGAAAAGCTGATCGCGACCATGCGCAAGATCATGTCGCAGTCGACCTCTAACCCGTGTTCGATCAGCCAGTGGGCAAGCGTCGCGGCCTTGAACGGCGATCATGGCTTTCTGGCCGAGCGCAACAAGGTCTTCAAACAACGCCGCGACATGGTTGTGAAGGCGCTGAATGACTGCGAGGGCCTGACCTGTGCGACGCCCGAAGGCGCTTTCTATGTCTATCCAAGCTGCGCCGGTGTCATCGGCAAGTCCTCGCCCAAGGGGACGCTGATCAGTTCCGACAAGGATTTCGCGACAGCCCTTCTGGAAGAAGAACAGGTTGCGGTCGTGTTCGGCGAGGCGTTCGGTCTTTCACCGGCCTTCCGTATTTCCTATGCGACCTCGACCGAGGCGCTTGAGGAAGCGATGACGCGTATCAAACGCTTCTGCGCCGCACTTAAATAGTTTCTTAAATCCCAGACGCCGCAGCTATAGGAAAACTCTATAGTTGCGGTGTTCGAATCCAATTGGCGTAAGGGCACCTCCGTCCCCATTTCAGGGCTATCATTGGCTTTGAAAGGAGACTTCAAATGTCTGTCGATGTTGGACTTGATAAGCAGGACCGGAGCGCATCCATTGATGCACTCCGCAAGGTTCTGGGCGAAACCTATGCGCTCTACTTCAAGACGCATGGCTATCACTGGAATGTGACGGGGCCGCGTTTCAAGGCGCTGCATGAGCTTTTCATGGAGCAATATACCGAGCTCTGGCAGGCGCTCGACGAGCTGGCCGAACGTATCCGTGCCCTTGGAGAATTTGCGCCCGCCTCCAGCGATGAGATTGCGTCCTATGCGACGATCAAGCCGGACAATGGCGTGCCGGATGCAGAAGACATGATCAACAATCTTGTGCGCGGGCACGAAACGATTGCGAAAGTCGCGCGCGAAGGCGTCGATGCTGCAGAGCAAGGTGACGATGTGGTGACCGCTGACCTGCTGACCCAGCGGGCGGCCGCGGCGGAAAAGGCCGCCTGGATGTTGCGCGCCAGCGTCTAGAGAAAATCCGCCTATAATCAAATAATTCAAAAAAAAGCCCGGCTGCGAAAACTCGCGCCGGGCTCTAAGTATTGGTTCCTACTTGGAGGGAGGAAACGCACAATCGGAGGAGATTGGCAAAAGCCGGAACCAAGGCATACGCATCAGCTAATTGCTGCGTGTGCGAAAGGAAATAGGCGTTTCAGTATTGAAGGCATGCATTTCTGCATGTTCCGCGGGGTCAGCTTGCACGAAGTTGCAGATTGTCCCGCTTGATGGCTTCAACTTCTGCCGTCAGGAAGTCCCTGAAGACGGCGATTCGTTTTGAGCGTTTGAGATCGCTTGGATAGATGAAGAAGAGGTCGAAGGTCGGCCCGGTATGTTCGGGCAGGACGCGCACCAGATTGGGCACGGCGCTTGCCATATAGTCCGGCAGGTCGGCAATGCCGATGCCGGCTTCGACGGCGCGCAGCATGGCCGGCACATTCCGCACCTGCAGCGTTGCCTTGCGGGGCAGGGTGTCATCGCGGCCAACACGCTGGGCCCAGCTCATCGCGTCCAGGGGCGTGTTTTCGGTGCCATAGCCGATGATGCGGTGATTATCGAGATCCTGCGGCGTGCGCGGCGTGCCATGCGCCTTCAGGTATTCTGGTGATGCGTAAAGGTTCGTCGCAACTGTGCCGAGCTTGCGCTGGATCAGGTCCGACTTGTCAGCCGCCCAGAGACGGATCGCGCATTCGGCTTCCAGCTTCAGAAGGTCATATGTTTCGCCGTCATCAAGGCGAAGGTCGATCTGCATGCCGGTATTGGCATTCAAAAAATTTCCAAGCCGCGGTACCAGCCAGGTGGACCCGAATGCGACCGGCGCGGTCACCACAAGGTCGCCCTGGGCGACGTCCTGCTGGTCGCGCAGGGCGGCATTGGCGGTCTGTGCTGCAGACGCCATGTCCATGGTCGAGCGGTGAAGCGTGTGTCCCGCATCGGTGAGGACCAGGCCGCGGGCATGCCGCTGGAAGAGCGAGACGCCGAGCTGTTCCTCAAGCGCGGAGATCTGGCGCGAGACAGCCGACTGCGAAATACCGAGGCGTTCGCCAGCGGCTGTGAGGCTGCCCGCTTCTGCCGCAGCATGGAAGGATTTGAGCTTGTCCCAGTCCATAAGACTGTTGGATGACATGTGTCATGTTGTCAGGGCAAGCGGATTATGTGCTGCAGATGCGAATGCTGCAGTGCTTACTGGCTGACCCAGAGGATGCGCGCGATCCAGATAATCTGCGAGGGTTTGAAGGTGCGGACGGGGTGGTCGGGATTGAGCGAGATGAGCTCGATCTGCGTTTCTGTCTGACGGCCAAGCACCTTTGCCATCACCTCCCCATCGCTTGTCTTGGCGACGACACGGTCGCCCTTGCGCACCTGCGCGCCCGGCGCAACGATGATGCGGTCGCCTTCGCGATAGGCTGGCTCCATACTGTCGCCCGTGATTTCCAGCGCATAGACGGACTCCCCGCCCAGACCGGGAAAACGCACCTCGTCCCAGCCGCCGCCCATGGGAAAGCCGCCATCGTCGAAGAAGCCGTCGGCGCCCGCCTGGGCCAGACCGATAAGGGGGGCGCTCGCCCCGCGCCGGCCTTCGATGAGCGCGGCAAAATCATCCATGCCCGCCCCGACGGCTTCCAGCGCCCGGGCAATGCTCTCGCTGGACGGCCAGCGCGGACGGCCATCCTTGGCCTGGCGTTTTGACGGGTTGAAACTGGTCGGGTCGAGACCGGCGAGCCGCGCAAGGCCGGATGCGCTGAGGCCATTCTTTTCGGCCAGAAGGTCTATGCCTTTCCAGACATCGCCGTGACGCATCGCGCTTGTCTCCAGATTTCGTTTAATTTTCCTAACATAGGAAAATAAACCCAGCAACCCTGTCATCTTGCCGGGCGCGCCAAAGCCTGTAAGACCGCCTCCATGATGCTCGATACACCTGTCTACAAGATCCTCAGCGCCCAGGACGACGCCCGCGCCCGGGAGCACGGCCATACAGATACCGACCTCGATGCCCGTGATGGCTATGTCCACCTCTCATCCGGCGATCAGGTCGCCGAAACACTCCGCCTGCACTATGCCGGGCAGCATGGTGTGCGCCTCTATGAGTTTTCGGCCGAGCGCCTGGGCGGCAATGTAAAGTGGGAGGAATCGCGCGGTGGTGACCTCTTCCCGCACCTCTATGGCACGCTGCGTCTGTCCGATGCGCAGAAACAGTGGACGTTGGAGACCGATAATGACGGCAACCCCGTCCTGCCGGAGGAGATCCGTTAGATGGCTCTTTCTGCGCTCGGGACGCGTCTCTTCAGATCCATGCCGCCGGAAACGGCCCACAAGGCGACAATCAAGGCGCTGAAGACGGGCATCGGTGTTCCCCGCATCAATCCAAAACGCTGGAATACGCCTGTCACCCTGCCCAATGCGAAGCTCAGACTTGCCAATCCCGTGGGGCTTGCGGCCGGCTTCGACAAGAATGCCGACGTCTTCACGGCCATGTCGCATTTCGGCTTTGGCTTTGTCGAATGCGGTACGGTTACGCCGCGCCCGCAGGAAGGAAACGCAAGACCGCGCCTCTTCCGCCTGAGTGAGGACAAGGCGGTCATCAACCGGATGGGCTTTAATAATGAAGGCCTGGAGGTCTTCACCGCACGCTTGCGCCATGCTGCGCGCGCTTCTTCGCCCGTCGGGGCCAATGTTGGCGCAAACAAGGATAGCGAGGACCGGATCGGCGATTACGAAACCGGTATCGCGGCCGTGTATCCATATGCGGGCTATATCACCATCAACATATCTTCGCCGAATACGCCGGGCCTGCGGGGCCTGCAGGACAAGGGGGCGCTGGAAGAGCTGCTGTCGCGCTGCGGCCATTCGGTGGAAAAGGCGCATGCTGGCCTGGCTGAGGGCGCAGAGGCAGCCCGCAAGCCTGTCTTCCTGAAACTCGCCCCGGACCTCGATGAGAGGGCGATCAGCGATATCATCGCGGTTTTGCGCGCACACGGCAAATGGCTGTCGGGTCTCATTATCTCCAATACGACGCTGGAGCGCCCGGAGACCCTGAAGAGCGAGCATAAGAGCGAGACGGGCGGTCTCTCCGGTGCGCCGCTTCTCGCGCCTTCCACGCAGGTGCTGCGCGCCTTCGCGCGGGAAATTCTGGGAGAGTTCGACCTCATCGGGGCGGGTGGCATATCGAGCGGCGATGATGCCTATCGCAAAATCCGCGCCGGGGCCCATGCCGTGCAGCTGTACTCCGCGCTCGTCTATCACGGGCCCGGTCTGGTCGCTGAGATCAACAGGGACCTTGCCGCGCGCCTGCATGCCGACGGGTTTACGTCTGTCGAGCAGGCTGTGGGCGCTGACTCTCGCTGACCCTGGCGAGCATGGAAGGAAGGTAGAGGCCAAGACCGGCGGCGCGCCAGACATACATACTGAGGAAGGCGATCCAGACACCGCTATTGGCAAACTGCGCCTTCAAAAGAACGTCCGTTCCGACATAGAGGAGCGCGGCGAGAACACCGGCATTGCGAAGCGCCTTGCCCTGCGTGGCGCCGAGAAAAAAGCCGTCCAGTTGCCAGCAGGCCAGTCCGACAACCGGCACAGCGGCGCAATAGGGCAGATAGGTAAGCGCGACGGCACGGGCTTCTTCGTCGGCCACAAAATTCGCAATGATCCAGCCCCCGCCGAAGAAATAGGCGAGCGCGATGACCACGGCGAAGCCAGCCGCGATCTCGCTGGTTAGCCGCATGGCGCGCACCAGCCGCGCGCGGCTGCGGGCCCCATAGGCTTCTCCGATTTCCTTTTCGGCGACAAAGGCGAAACCATCCAGCACGAAGGCCGATACGCTGACGAACTGCAGCAGGACTTCATTGCCTGCCAGGGTCGCCGTACCGAGGCTTGCGCCCGAATTCACGAACCATGCAAAACAGAAAAGAAGCGCGAGGGTCCGGATCAGTATGTCGCGATTGGCATTGATCAGGGCGCCCAGGCGCTCCCGGTCAAACAGGGCCCCAGAACGCGTGAAGCCTTTGCGGACGAGGACAAGACCGAAGGCGAGGGCGACCCATTCGGCAATCGCCGTCCCGGCGCCAATGCCCGCCGGCCCCCAGCCCAGGCCGGCAACGAACCAGATATCGAGCACGCCATTGGTGCCGTTCATCACGATCTGGAACGCCAGAAGCTGACCTGTACGTCCGGTGCCGAGCAGCCAGCCGGTGATGCCATAGCCCATGAGAACGGCAGGTGCGCCCCAGACCCGTGCATCGAAATACGCTTTCGCCAGCGTCTTTACTTCGCTGCCCGCCTCGAAGGGCTGGAAGATGGCGAGCCTCAGAAGCGGCGAGAGAATGAGGATCGTCAGGCCTAGGGCACCGCCAAGCAGAAGCGCGCGTTGAAGCACGGTCTGGACTTCCAGCCGGTCGCCGCTGCCATTCGCCTGGGCGGAGAGACCCGTGGTCGACATGCGCAGGAAACCGAAGGCCCAGTAGAGAAAGTTCATGACGACGGCGGCCACGCCGACTGCCCCAAGGTCGAACTTGGTGCCATAGAGCCCCATGACCGCCGTATCGACGATACCCGTCGAGGCTGTCGCCGCCTGCGCAAGCATGACAGGCACGGCGAGCGCGAGAACCTTTGATCGGGTGAGAGCGGTATCAGCCATGCGAGCGGCTTATGGCGCGCGCGCCAGCTTGACAATCGGGCGCCCGCCGACATCTCACCCATTCATGGCGCTGCCAATTGTCCATCATCCTGACTATGACGCCGAGAGTGTGCCGGACGGTCACCGCTTCCCGATGCGTAAATACTCACTTCTGGCCACCTTGTTGCGCGAGCGGGGCGAGAGGTTTGCTGTGCCTGCGCATGCACCGGAGCGCTGGCTGCACCTTGCCCATGACCCGGCCTATGTCACCGCTGTGCTGACCTCTTCGGTCGATGCCAGGACAGCGCGCCGGATCGGTTTCGAAATGACCCCGGCCATCGCGGCAAGGACGCGGGCCTCTGTCGGCGGCACCTGCCTGGCAGCGCGTCTTGCGCTTCAGGAGGGCGCGGCTGTTTCCCTTGCCGGGGGCAGTCATCACGCAAACTATGAAAGCGGGGCCGGTTTTTGCGTCTTCAATGATGTCGCTGTGGCTGCGCGGGCCATGCAGGCGGAGGGGCTGGCCCGCAAGATCGCGATCATCGATTGCGATGTGCATCATGGGGACGGGACGGCAAGCATCTTCACAGGCGACAGCAGCGTCTTCACCGCCTCGCTGCATTGCGAGGACAACTGGCCGCGTGAAAAGCCGCCTTCCGACCTCGATGTCGGTCTGGCAAAGGGCGAAGGCGATGCCGCCTATCTCAAAGCCCTGACGGGTCTGGTCGATCAGGTCTTCGCGCGAAGCGAGCCGGACCTTGTCTTTTACAATGCCGGGGTGGACCCGCATGCCGATGACAGGCTCGGCTTGCTCCGGCTGACCGATGACGGCCTTCGTGAGCGTGACCGCAGAGTGGCGGAGGCGTGCCGCTCGCGCGCTGTTCCGCTCGTCGGTGTGCTTGGTGGCGGCTATGAGAAGGATGCTGGCGCGGTGGCACGGCGGCACAGCTTCATGGTGGACGCACTTGCCGCGATCACTGCGCCTGACAGGCGAGCCGCCTTGCCTTCGCCTCATTGATCCTTAACGGTATTTTAACCGGGAATGGACGGACGAAGACTGGAGCGGCCTCTGCATGTTCGGGCTGACATGGACTGACTGGCAACTTTGGCTGCTCATCGCGGGCGTGATTGTGCTGCTCTATATCGCGCGGCCCTATCTGCATGGGCTGTTTCGTAGTGTCTTTTTCGGTCTTGCCTATGTGCTGCGGGATGTCGCCCGCCGGCTCGAAGCGGCCGGAAATGCGGTCTATGAACGCTATATAGAGCTTGTGGCGGCCCACACCGCCGAGACGCTTGAGCAGAAGATGATCAGCCAGGAGCTGAAGCTTGAAAAGCGGGCCCCCGAAATCGACAGGCGGGCCAGCGGCATCGTGGACCGGCTCGAGACCAGCCGCGCAGAACTCGATGCGACGATCGAGGCTTTCCGGGCGGTGGATCTCGACGAGCAGACCCTCCAGACCGTGCGTGCACGCATGGATGAGAACAGCTTCAGCCGGTCGAAGTCGAAGCTGACCAGTGCGGTGTCTGATGTGCGCAGAGCGGTAAAGGAAGAGCTCACCCCGCTTCGCCCACAGATCAACGCCCTGCGTTCCGAATTGAAACCCATGGCAGAGAATACAGCGCGGCTGCGCTCGATCTCGACGGAACTCGAACGCTCGGCGAAAAGGATCAATGAGGATCTCGTGACCTTCGAGGCCTGCATTCACCCTGACTATGAAGCGCGCCGGGCTGCCGCACAGCGCCAGTCCATCCTCATTCCGTGGCTGCTCGCGCTTCTGGTGATGAGCGTGGCGCTGACAGGCGTCTTTCTTAATTTCTTCCTGATCCAGCGCCCCATGGCCGAGATTGTCGGCGACGACCTTCAGGTCATGGGCGTCGACCTGCCGACGGCGGCTGCGCTCGTGGTTATCTTCCTTGAAGCGGTGGCGGGTATTGTCCTCATGGATGCGGCTGGTATTACCAGGATCACGCTGATCTCGACCTTGCCACGCCTGCCCAAACGTATCCTTCTCTATGCCGCGATCGCCTTCCTCGCGGCGTTTTCCTTCTTTGAGGCGATCCTGGCGATCCAGCGCGAAGTGCTGATCCAGATCGATCAGGAAACAACGCGCATGGCCCTCGGCGAGGGGGCGGAGGCGACGCAGGACAGCAGCGGCGTTTCCCTCACGATGATCGCGCAGATGGTGCTGGCCGTGCTGATCCCGTGGCTGCTCGCAATTGCCGCGATCCCGCTTGAAACGGTCATCCAGAATTTCGTCTTCATCCTGAGGCTGGTTCTCCATCAGGTGATGATCTTTCTCGCCTTCATTTTCGCGACGCTGGCGACCATACTCAAGGCGCTTGGTTTGTTTGTGCTGCGCGTCTACGACCTTCTCATCTTCCTGCCGCTGGTGATCGAAGGCATGGTCCGCCGCGTCCGGCGGCCGGCCCGCAGGAAGGCTGAGGGGGCGGCATGATTTCGTCGGCGCTGAAGAGACTTGCGTCGCTCGCGGTGCTGGTATCGGTCGCGGCCTGCGGCGCGATCACCTCCAATTCAAAGGCGGTGTTCATGCTGGTCGATGTCTCGGGCACCTATGTGCGCGAAGTGCCGGATGCGATCATGACGGCAAAACTCCTCACCTCCAAACTCAATTCCAATGACATGTTTGCCTTTGGCGAGATCGGCTCGTGCAGCTTTTCCGACAACAGCCTCATCGTGCGCCGGACCCTTCCCGGTACGCCGAGCCAGGCCGCTCTTGCCAAACAGGACGTCTTCAGAAGCCTCGAAACCTATGGGGAGCAGGTGGACGCGACGGACTGGACGGACATCCGCGGGGGGCTTCGCTATGCCGCCTCGGAGCTTGAGCAATCGGATCAGGGTAAGCGCATTATCGTGGTGCATTCCGATCTTGTCGAAGATGTCTCGCCCGATTGCGATACGAGCGAGCTTTCGCTGGATCTTGAAGGCATTACGGTCGTCGTGACCAATGTGACCCGTTCAGATCGTGAAGCCTCAGACCCGGACGCCTATTTCCGGCGTCTCGAAGAGTGGCAGGCCCTGGTTGAGGAGGCCGGCGGCAAATGGGTGCACGCCAATTCGCGCGACCGGCTTCTGGAATACATCTTCTAGACCGGTCGAACCGCCCCTGCCGTCTTGCTGGGATGGGGCGACTCCGCTGATAGGGAAGGGATGTCCGAAACCATCCCAGCCACAGAACTGACCGACGCCCTCGCCCTTTTGAAACGTGTCTATGGATATGATGCGTTTCGCGGCCTGCAGGCCGATGTCATCAGCGATGTGCTGCAGGGGCGCGATGTCCTTGCTGTCCTGCCGACTGGAGGCGGCAAGTCGCTCTGTTACCAGATTCCGTCCATTCTCCGGCGAGGTACGGGGCTGGTCGTCTCGCCCCTCATTGCGCTCATGGCCGACCAGGTCGATGCGCTCAAGGCACTTGGCGTGCGCGCCGAGCGGCTCGATTCCTCCATGGCGCCGGCTGACAAGCAGGCGGCGCTCGAAGCCGCCCGCGCTGGCGAGATGGACATGCTCTATGTCTCGCCTGAGGCGCTGGGCAGCGGGCTTGGAAATGTGCTGTCCGGTCTCGATGTCTCGCTCATCGCCATTGATGAAGCCCACTGCGTCAGCCAGTGGGGCCATGATTTCCGCCCCGACTACCGGGCCCTTAGCCGGCTGAAGCAGCTGTTCCCAGGCGTGCCGCGCATCGCTGTCACGGCGACCGCCGATGAGCGCACGCGCGACGATATCCTCCACGAACTCGACCTCACAGCCCCCTCCGTTCACGTCGCAAGTTTCGACCGGCCCAACCTCACCCTTGGCGCAGAGCCGAAAGCCGGAAAGCGCGCCGACAGGGTGATCTCTCTTGTGAAGGCGCATCCGGGCGAAGGCGGTATCGTCTATGCTGCCACGCGCGATGCCACAGAAAGTCTTGCTGAAAGCCTGCAGCGCGCCGGTCTCAAGGCGCTTGCCTATCATGCAGGCCTTGACGCGGAGGTGCGGGCCGAGCGCCAGCGCCGCTTCCTGCTGGAAGACGGAATCGTCATGTGCGCTACGGTCGCTTTCGGCATGGGTGTGGACAAGCCCGATGTCCGCTTTGTCATCCATGCCGACCCGCCGAAGACGCTCGAGGCTTACTGGCAGGAGGTTGGCCGCGCGGGGCGCGATGGCAAACCCGCCGAAGCCTTTGCCCTCTTCGGACCGGCGGATATGCGCCGTTCGATCAGCTGGACGATGGAGAGCGATGCGGCCGAAGAGGTCAAGCGCGTCCAGCTCACCAAGACGCGCCAGCTTTTTGCGTTCCTTAATGGAACGGAGTGCCGCCGGGCCGCCGTGCGGCGCTATTTCGGCGAGGCCGGCGTGCAGCCGTGCGGCGACTGCGACAATTGTCAGCGCGAACCAGGCGATGGCTTTGACGCGACACGCTACGCCCAGATGGCGGTCTCGGCCGTTATCCGCTGCGGCCAGCGCATCGGCCGCGGTCGGCTGATCGTTCACCTCACCGGGTCGGCGCGCGACGGTTTCGATGAGGACCTGTCACAGCTCTCAACATATGGAATTGGAACGGACCTCTCCAAACAGGGCTGGAACGCCGTCTTCGATGAACTTCTATTCTCCGGGCTTCTGGCCGAGACGGGCGATGCGATGCGGCCGGTTCTGGCCGTGCCCGACCAGGAGGCCGCCCGCGCCCTCTTCAAGGGGGACCGCGAAGTCTGGCTGCGCACCGATCCCAACCAGAGAAAGAGCGCTCGTCGGCGGTCGTCTGCATCCGCGCCCGTCCTGCACGATCTGTCGGCACGTGATCAGTCCCTGTTCGAGGCGCTTCGGGACTGGCGCCTCGAAACCGCGAAGGCCAAGGGCGTGCCGCCCTATGTCATCTTTCACGATCGCACGCTGGCAGCGATTGCCACCGAGCGGCCGGGCTCTTCCGATGAATTGCGGGCGATCAGCGGCGTGGGCGAGAAAAAGGCGGGGCGTTATGCTGAAGATATTGCCCGTATCGTGTCAGAGGCAGCCTGAGGCACAGGACTGCACTTGCCGCTCCCGCTGGGCTGCCTAGGTTGGAAGCTGCCTAGCAAGATCAGGGGGTTGAATGCCCAGCGAGAGAACAAAGGCGTCTGTTGTCGTCCGCAATGCGACGCTGGACGATGTGGCGGCCATCGCGGCACTTGTGCTGAAGGTCTATGGCCGTCCAGCGGACGGCTATACGCCGGGCATGCTGCGCGGACAGATCTCGTCCTTTCCGGAAGGCCAGTTCCTCGTCGAATACGACGGCGAAGTCGTTGGCTATGCGGCGAGCTTTCTGGTAGCCGAAGACCTGGCGCTCAAACCCCATGACTGGATCGAGATTACCGGCAATGGCTATGCCGCCCGCCACGACCCGGAAGGCGACTGGCTCTATGGCATGGAGGTCTGCGTCGACCCGGAGATCCGGCGCACGCGCATTGGCCAGCGGCTCTATAATGCGCGCCAGCAGCTCTGTGAGGACTGGGAGCTGAAAGGCATCGTCTTTGGCGGGCGTATGCCGGGCTGGAAACGCAAGCGCAAACAGTATCCCAACCCCGAGGACTATGTCGAAGCCGTCCGCGCGCAAAAGATCACCGATCCGGTGATCCGCTACCATTTGCGCGCCGGGTTTGAGCCGATTGGCGTGCTGCACAACTATCTCGAAGAGGACACAGACAGCGGCGGCCATGCCACGCACATGGTGTGGCGCAACCCGTATGCCGTGGAAGTGAAGCCAACCAGCAAGGTCTCCTACGCCACGAAGGAGCGCGTGCGCGTCGCCACGGTCCAGGTTCAGATGCGCGCTGTGAAAAGCTTCGAAGAGTTCATGAGCAATGTGGAATATTTCGTCGATGTCTGCTCTGACCGGCGCGCGGACTTTGTCGTCTTCCCTGAGCTGTTCACACTGCAGCTTCTCGCCTTCGAGAAGCGCAAGCTGCGCCCGGCTGAGTCGATTGAGGCGCTGACCCGCTATACCCCGCGCTTCGTCGATGAGATGCGTGAGCTTGCCATCTCCTACAACATCAACATCATCGGCGGCTCCCACCCGACGCGCACCGATGATGGTGACATCCAGAATGTTGCCTATGTCTTCCTGCGCAACGGCTCCGTTCACGCGCAGGAAAAGATCCATCCGACCCCGGATGAGCGCCACTGGTGGAATATCAAGGGCGGCGACAGCGTCGACGTCATCCCGACCGATTGCGGCCCCATCGGCGTCCTGATCTGCTATGATTCCGAATTCCCGGAGCTTGCTCGCCGCCTTACTGATGAAGGCGCGCGCATCCTGTTCACGCCGTTCTGTACCGACAGCCGCCAGGGCTATCTGCGGGTGCGTTATTGCTGCCACGCCCGCTGCATCGAGAACCAGCTCTATGTCGTGACCTCCGGCTGTACGGGCAACCTGCCGAATGTCGAGAATATGGACATCAACTATGCCCAGTCGGCCATTCTGACGCCGTGCGACTATCCATTCGCCCGCGAAGGCATTGCCGCTGAGATCGCCGAAAATGTCGAGGCGGTCGTGATGGCGGACCTCGACCTCAACGATCTCAATTTCGCGCGGTCCGAGGGTACGGTCAGGAACCTAAGGGACCGGCGGTTCGACCTTTACCGCGTGGCCTGGAAGGATGGCGGTTGAGGCTTCCCGCGCTTGATCGAAACAAGCCGTTAAGGCTTGGCAGCCTGATGCTGCTCTATGCTGCTCAGGGCGCGCCGGAAGGCCTTCTTTACATCGCTGTCCCCGCCTGGTTCGCCTCGCAGGGGGTCGGGGCGGATGCGATTGCAGGTTATATCGCGGTCATCCTGCTCCCTTGGAGTTTCAAGCTCTTCAATGGTGTCCTGATGGACCGCTTCACCTATGCGGCCATGGGACGAAAACGGCCATGGCTGATCGTGGCGCAGCTGATCCTGATTGCGAGCCTTCTGTGGTTCGCCAGCCTCGCGCCGCCGGACAACAGTCTTTACTGGTTCGCCGTGGCCGGTTTTGCCGTGAATTTCGCGGGCGCGTTTCAGGACGTCGCGATTGACGGCATGGCGATTGATATTCTGGACGAAGAGGAACGTGCCACGGCCAATGGCCTGATGTGGGGCGGCAAGACACTCGGCACCGCCGGCTTCGCGTTTCTTAGCGGCCGCCTCATCGGCGATGAGGGTCATGGGCTCGCCGCGCTGGCGACCGCATTTTTCGTTGGCCTCGTCATGCTGGCGCCGCTGCTTTTGAGGGAGCGGGAAGGCGAGAAACTGATGCCATGGTCGGCTGGGAAGGCCTCACCGCGCACGCGCAGTGTTCAGGTCAAGCGCTGGTGGCCGCTCCTTAAAGGCGTCTTCCTGGCCATGAAACGCCCGGCCAGCCTGATGCTTGCAGGCGGCATTCTGGTCGCCTTTCTGGCGTATGGGCTGAAAACGGCCTTCTCTCCGGCGCTCGCCGTGCAGAAGCTGGAATGGAGCCGCGAGCTTTTCACCGACCGGGACGCTACCGCAGACCTGATTGGTGGCCTGTTCGGTATCTTCGTCTCAGGATGGCTCGCGGACCGGGTCGGGCCGCTCAAGGCGCTGGGCGGCGCGCTTGCTGGTATGGCTCTGCTCAATGCGGCAGCGATCTGGTTCTGGTCCTCAGGCGATTTCTATTTGGGCTATCTTCTTCTCTACAGCGTTCTTTTCGTCCTGATGTCGGTCTGCACCTATGCTATCGCCATGGGCCAGTCCCAGGGCAGCGTGGCCGCAACACAGTTTTCCATCTTCATGGCGCTTCTGAATTTCGGCACAAGCCTTGGCGCTGGCCAGCTTGGCTGGGTGCGTGCCTCAGGCGGATACCCGGCAGCCTTTGCCGCCTGCGCGGCGCTTAGCCTGCTGGCGATCGGCTTCTACGCGGTCTCGGTCGCCTTCAATCAGCGACTCGAGCACTCAACCCTCCTCAGAGACCAGGAAATGCGCCTGTAGAGCTGTCACCGGCTTGTCCTTGTCGCCCTGCCAGGCTTCGGCCCGCACGCTTGCCATACGCCGGCCCAGCTTGTGGACGATGGCGTGCGCGTACAGATCCTCACCGCCCTTGGCACTTCGAAGATAGTCGATGGTGAGGTTGATGGTCTTGGGCAGGCGTTGAAGGTCGGACTGGAGATAAAGCTGGGAGATGGCGGTCATTTCCAGAAAAGCACCTGTGGCGCCGCCATGCAGGGCGTTGATCGCGCGATTGCCGATAAACATTTCCTGAAAGGGTAGCCGGGCGATCAGATTGTCGCCTTCGATGTCCACCTTCATGCCGACAAAGCGGGCAAAGGGGGTGCGGTCGAGAAAGGCCTGAAGCTGGTCTGCGCGTGAACTCATTGGCCTTCTCCAAGCATCTTGTTGGCGATATCCATGGCTTCATTGCCGCTGGCCCAGCGGGTAATATCGTTCAGCGCAAATGTGCCTGCTGCCGTCGCGATCACCTTGTCCCGGCTGTCATGATAGGCCCAGGCACGTGTGAAGGCGACGTTCCGGGTCACGTGATAGCACTCTGCTTCAGCGAGGATGTCGCGTCCCTTGTCGGCCGGCCGCATATAGTCGATCCGAAGGTCCAGCGTCGCCATGGACATAGGCTTTTTCAGCGCCGTATTGATACAGAAACCACTCAGATTATCGAGAAGTGCGGTCAGGACCCCGCCATAGATAACGCCCGTTTCAGGATCGCCCACCAGGTCTTCGCGCCAGCCAACCTTCGCGAAAGCGCGGCCTTTCTCAATGTTCGTCAGCTCGATACCGAGCGCGTTGGCCCACGGAACCGTCGACATCGCTTTGCGTGTATGCTGCTTCATCAGCTTCAGCATCATGTCCTGATGCTCGCCCTCTTCGCTCATGGAGATGTCCTCGCTACTGTTGCCGCGACGTGAAATTGACGTCCGCTTGATCCTCGATACCATCCCGGAAAGCGAACACAACAAGTGACGCTGCGGGAGGAAATCAATGGCATTCGACGCACACACAGGTGGCAAGGCCTGCATCATCGGGGCGGGCTGTTCCGGCTTCACTATGGCCAAGCGCCTGAAGGATTATGGCATTGCCTATGACTGCTTTGAGATGTCGGACGATATTGGCGGCAACTGGTACTATCGCAACCCGAACGGCCTCTCCTCCTGCTATCAGAGCCTCCATATCGACACGTCGAAATGGCGTCTTGCCTTTGAGGACTATCCGGTCCCTGAAGAGTGGCCGGACTTCCCGCATCATGCCCAGCTGCTGCAGTATTTCCACGATTATGTCGACCATTTCGGCCTGCGCGAGACGATCACCTTCAATACCGAAGTGATCAAGGCGGAACGCCGCAGCGACGGCGACTGGGACGTGACGCTGTCGACCGGTGAGACAAAGACCTATCAGTGGCTGTTCGTCGCCAATGGTCACCACTGGGATGCCCGGGTCCCGGACTATCCCGGTGAATTCAACGGCTATCAGGTGCACTCTCACCACTATCGCGACCCGTTCGAGCCCTATGACTTCCGCGGCAAGCGGGTGCTCGTGGTTGGGGCCGGCAATTCGGCAATGGACATCTCGTCCGAGCTTTCACAGCGTCCGATTGCTGAAAAACTCTTCATCTCCATGCGCCGCGGCGTCTGGGTCCTGCCGAAATATATGAACGGCCAGCCGGCCGACAAATCGGTCCTGCCGGGCTGGATGCCGACAAAGCTCGGCCGCAAGCTTGCGCGCGCCTCGATCAAGAAGCGCGTTGGCAATATGGAGGATTATGGCCTGCCCAAGCCTGACCATGAGCCGCTGGACGCGCACCCATCGGTTTCGGGCGAGTTCCTGACCCGTGTCGGCTGCGGGGACATTTCCCCGAAAGGGGCCATGGAGCGGCTCGATGGGGATGGTGTCGTCTTCGCGGACGGAACGCGCGAACAGCTGGACGCCATCGTGTGGGCGACAGGCTATAATATCAGTTTCCCCTTCCTGACCGACCCGGACATCCTGCCAAAGGACAACAAGATCCAGCTCTACAAACGCATGGTCCGGCCGGGCTATGAGAACCTTTTCTTCCTTGGTCTCGCCCAGCCGCTGCCGACGCTGGTGAACTTTGCCGAACAGCAGTCAAAGCTCTGCGCCGCAAAGATTGCCGGTGAGTATGAGTTCCCGCCAGAGACCGAGATGTGGGACATCATCAAGGAAGACGAGCAGTTCCATCTGGGCCATTTCTACGATGCGCCGCGTCATACGATGCAGGTCGATTTTAACGCTTACGTAAAGGATCTCATGAAAGAGATAGAGCGTGGGCGGAAGCGCGTGAAAGCCACCGCCTGAAATGGTTAATCGGACCGATGGATGGCGGATATGTTGCGCATCTTGCTTGCAAGTCTGGCGGGCGCGTTTCTCGTAACAGCCTGCGGCACGACCCCCGCGCCTGTCTTCTATCCCAATCGCGGGGCTGAACGTGTCGAGGCTCCTGCCGCCATCACCGCGACCGCCAGTGTGAGTGCAGAGCAGGGGCCCTTCCAGCCGGATGCGGACCTCTATCTCTGCCCCAACAGCACGATCACCAATGCCTTTGCCTATGATGACAATCTGCGCGTCATCGACTTCAACCCGATCATTCTCGTTGACGGCAAGGTGGTTATGGCGTCCGTGCCGACCAATAATGCCTGCATGACATCCGGTTTCGGCCACCGGATGGGCCGCACGCACAAGGGTCTGGACTTTCGCTCACGCCCGGCCGGTATGGTCTATTCAGCCGCCCCCGGCACGATCCGTGAGGCAAAGCGCAGCCCCAGTTTCGGCAACACCATCCTGATCGATCATGGGCAGGGCGTCTTCACCCGTTACGCGCACCTCGCCAATATCGAGGCCGGCGTGGAAGCCGGGCGCGACATCGGCTTCGGGCAGCCCCTGGGCATTATGGGCACGACAGGGCGCAGCACCGGTATCCATCTTCATTTCGAGGTTCTGACCGGCAGCTATCCCAGCAGCCTGACGGCGTATAATCCGCTTTCCTTCCCGCCCTATATAGGCTTAACCGCAGCCTACTGACCGAGGGCAGGGTGGGGACATGGGCAGGCTGACACCAGAAGCGCTGGCGCGCGCTTACCGGGACCCGGTCTCGTGGGTGATCCTGGCGGTCGATCTCTTTCCGCTTATCGCCGTTTTTCAGCTCGGCTGGGGCGCGGCGGCGCTTGTCTTTCTCTATTGGCTCGAAAACCTCCTACTGGGTCTCATCACCCTGCTGCATATGGCCGCTGCCTCCGCGCGCCATGGTCTCAACGCGCTCCTCGGCTGGGCGGCGCTCGGTGCCTTCTTTACCTTTCACTACGGGATGTTCTGCTTTGTGCACGGCGTCTTCCTCATGGCTTTCTCGGAAATCTCCAATGGGGGCGGCACGGTCCAGTTCGATCCATTCGATCTTGTGAATTACGCATTCTCCACGGGCACCGGCATGATCTGGTTCGTGGGCGCGATCCTTACCTTGCAGGTTTTCCTCTTCGTTCGCGATTTCCTCCTGCGCGGCGAATATCGCGAGACCAACCCCATAACCGAGATGGCCAGGCCCTATGGGCGGGTCGTTGTCCTGCACTTCGCGCTCTTCGCCGGGTTCGCACTGCTGGTTCTGTTCAATGAACCGCTGGCGGGTGTTCTCGCCCTGATCCTGGTCAGGGCCGCGTGGGGCGTGCTGCTCTCAGTACGCCGGCAGGAAGAAATCGCACACCTGCGAGCTGACCAAAGTTGACGGGGCGTCATCAATCTGGTGACTGCTGAATTTGTTGCAGAAAGGCGGACCATGGACGCGAGAGTCGAGCAGGAAGAGCTTTCCGGAAAGCGCGCACGCGCCAAGGCCGCGAACCGTCAGGCGATTCTGGAGGCGGCGCGCCAGGTCTTTGCGCGTATGGGCGCCGATGCGGCGACCGTTCGTGACATCATAAGAGAGACCGATCTCGCGGCCGGCACCTTCTACAATTATTTCCGCTCCAAGGAAGAAGTCTTCGAGGCGCTGGCCAATGAAGGGGTTCAGCGGTTCCGCTCACGTCTGGCATCTGTGCGCGCCAGGGCGACCTCATTGGAAGCCTATCTGAAGGCTGCCTACAGCGCCTATTTCGAATTCCTCAATGAGGAGAATGAAGAGGCGATCGAGCGAGGCGCGCCGCATGCGGCCATGATCGGTGTACGGGTCGACACGCCGGAAATGCATGCGGTTTTCGAGGAAATCCGCGCCGACTTTGAACATGTGGCGCAGTCCTCCGGCCTTTCCCTTTCCGACTCCGGTTTTCTCACCGCAGCGGCAATAGGGATTGCGCGGGAAGTTGGGGATCATATGCTGCGCAGGCGTCCGGTCGATACGGCGGGCGCCGTTGAATTTGCGACCCAGCTCTTCATGAACGGGGCAGGGACGCTGGCGACGACACGGAAGAAATAGAAGGCAGAGCGGCTATGAGCTTGCAGGCGACGATTGCAAAACTGCTGATGAAGCTTCCAGGGGGCCTTCTGGTCAAACTTTCGGGCGGCGAACCGCTCGTCCTTGGCGGGCGCACGCTGGATCCACGTTTCCAGTTCATGATGGAGGGCGCAAAGCGCCAGCCGCCCATGTCGAGTCTCTCCCCCGCCGAAGCGCGGGCCGCCTCGGCGGCGGGTCTTGCCATGTTCGCCGACAAGCCTGAGCCGGGCGTTTCGTGGAGTGACAGCGAGATCCCCGCGACCGATGGCCACAAGATTCCGGTGCGCATATACAGACCGGACAATCAGGACCCGAAGGCGCCCATGATGGTCTATTACCATTTTGGCGGTGGCGTGATCGGCGACCTTGAGACCTGCCATGTCTTCTGCACGATGATCGCGAAGGCCGCCGCCTGTCCGGTGCTGTCGGTCGATTACCGCCTGGCGCCCGAGCATAAATTTCCCGCCGGGCTTGAAGACTGCATCGATGCATATGAATGGGCGCTGCGTAATGCAACCAAACACGGCGCACCCGCAGGCGCCGCGACGATTGGCGGCGACAGTATGGGCGGCAATTTTACTGCCATTGTCGCTCAGGAAATGATGCGGGAGCGCAAGCCGATGCCGCTTCTCCAGCTGATGATCTATCCGGCGACAGAGATCGAGGACGAATTTCCATCCTACCAGACCTATGGCGAGACCTATCCGCTGGACGCCGAGACGATGCGCTGGTTCATGGAACAGTATATTCCAGACGGCCAGGACAAGTCGGATGTGCGGCTTTCACCCGCGCGCGAAACCCGTCTGGAAGACCTGCCGCCAGCTATCATTGCGACAGCCGGTTTCGACCCGCTCGTCGATGATGGCGCTGCCTACGCCCAGCTCCTTCGCAAGGCGGGCGTGAAAGTGACCTATAAATGCTATGACAGTCTGGCGCACGGCTTTACCGCTTTTACGGGCGCTGTTCCGGCGGCACGGACGGCCTGTGAAGAGATCGCCCGCCTGGTGGCAGAGGCTTATCGCGGACTGGAAATAGAAGACGACTAGACCTGCGCCATTTGCAGGCGCAGTGATCTGTTCAGGTCGTGGAAGCGGTCTGCCTCAGGCAGCGACCGCAGCAACGGCGAGCAGTGTGACAAAGATAAAATAGATCGTGCGCATGTTATTTTTCTGTCCGGAAAGCTTTAAGAAACTGTCACACTGACGGTTCTAGCCGCCTATTGTTCCTGAATCAAACCGGAATGATCGTTTCGCACATTGCCAACATCGGGATGCGCCGGCCTTATGTCCATCTCCTCAGACCCGAATGGGGCCAGCAGGTCGCCGACACGGTCCTCGAACGGATCCAGCCAGCGGGCGAAGTCGCTCTGGCGCAGGATGACGGGCATGCGCGGGCCTATTCCGGCGACGGCATCATTCGCTTCAGTGGTCAGTACGGCGAAACTGTGCAGCTCAGACCCTTCTATAAGGGCCACATCATATAGACCCGCCAGACAGAAATGACGCCGGTTACGCAGGCCGATGGCAAAGGGCGTTCTGGCGCCTGGCCGTCCCGTCCAGTCATAATAGCCGCTGACCGGTATAAGGCATCGATGATGGCGGTAGGCGCCCCGGAAGACCGGCTTTTGCGCCGCAGTTTCCGATTTCGCGCTGAAGCTTGAAAAGGATTTCTCACTCAGCGGCTTCTTCCACCAGGAGGGCACGAGCCCCCAGAGGGCGGGTGCCAGCTCGACATGACCGGCATGTGCCCGCCTTAATATGGGCTGATAGGAGCCGGGTGCGGCATTGTACGTGGCTTCGGGCGGATCGGTCTCATCCGGCGGCACGAGATTGAGCCAGGCCTGATAATCGGACCAGCTGACGCCATGCCTGAAGTAACGTCCGCACATGTTGTCTAGTATTCAGAAAAATAAGCTAATGTCATCAAGTGGTATTGGAACCAAGCAATAAAGCCAGCGTTCCAGACCAAAGGCCTCCATCGTTGGGTTGGGGGTATTTTCTCATGAGGAGACACTTCGATGAACAAGATGATGATTGGCGCAGCAGCAGCTGCATTCGTTCTTACGGCCTGTGAAGGCACCGGCCTCTCGCAGAACCAGGCTTATGGTGCAGGTGGCGGTGCGCTGGCTGGCGCAGCCCTGGGCACGCTCGCAGGTGGCGATGACGGCCGTAACGCAGCAATTGGCGCAGCCGTGGGCGCGCTGGCTGGCGGCGCTGTCGGTACCTATATGGACCGTCAGGAACGTGCCCTGCGTGAGCGCACGGCCAATTCGCAGATCCAGGTGGAGCGCCAGGGTGACCAGATCGCCCTCACAATGCCGTCCAATTCCAGCGTCAATTTCGCTGTGAACAGCGCGGAACTTCAGGGCAGCGCCTATGGTCCGCTGAATGAGATTGCCGGCGTTCTCCAGGAATACCCGTCCACCCGCGTCGATGTTGTCGGCCATGCCAGTGCCGACGGCCCTGACGATTACAACATGCGCCTGTCCGAACAGCGCGCAAACACGGTCGCAAACTACTTTGTGAGCCGCGGCGTTGAGGCTGTCCGCATCTCCGCCTATGGCCGTGGTGAGACACAGCCGATCGCCAGCAACGAAACGCAGGCAGGCCGCGCCGCAAACCGCCGCGTTGAAGTTCTGCTGACGCCGGTGACGACCAGCTAGGTTCGACCGGCTTAAGGCGAAAATAGAGAAGGCCGCAGCAGAGATGCTGCGGCCTTTTTTTATGTGCCTAGGCTTTCAGGGCGGCGATATCCGCCTCCAGTCCGAACGTTATCCACCGGGTAAATCGTTTGAGCTGCCCGGTCATGTCCGCGACGCTGGTCTTTTCAGGGTCAATCAGGCGCTGCATGGCGAGGAACATTGCATTGAAGACGATATGGGAGGCGGCCTGCCGGGCAGCCTCAGTGGAGAGCACGCCGTTGCTGGATTTCACGAGCCCTTCGCCAAGCGCATCCGCCGCCGGCTCCAGAACGCTGGCCTGGTAGTGGGCATAGACCTCGCCATCGGCCATGGCCTCACGCAGGGCAAAGACATGTTGCCGGATATAGGACTCGTCGCTGCCCGCCCGGCTAGCCAGTGAAAGATAGATCGAGATCGCCTCACTCACCGTCTCCGCCCTCTGGCGCATCGTCTCCCTTATCCCCCGGGTCGTGTCTCTGAGGTGATCGAAAAGGGCGATCACAACACCGCGGCGGTCGCCGAAATAATGGCGGAGACTGACATCGGAGACGCCGGCGCCGATTGCGAGCTGCCGCAGCGAAGGCTGGACCACGTGTTCACATTCGACATAGGCAAGCATCGCCTCGAGGAGAGCGGTCCGCTTGTCTTCATAGTCCTGATTTCTGACGCCCGCGGGTCTGGCCATTCAAAAGTCCTGGGCAGTGATCGATGACGAGTTTGATCGCCCCTGATAGGCACAGAATAGGCTGCGTAAAAATTCAGTTCCGAACAGTCTGGCAGTAATCTGCATAGGTATCGCAGTAAAAAAGGCCGGAGCGCGGGCTCCGGCCTTTCTCATTCAGGTGTGCTTATGGACTTTTAGGCGGCTTCCTTTGCCTTCACGCCGCCCGGCGGGAAGCGGTCATAGAAGCCTTCACCCTTCTCGGCCATGTCCTTGAGAAGCTGCGGTACGGCAAAACGCTCGCCATACTTTTCTTCCATCTTCTTGGCTTCCTCGACAAAGGGCTTGATGCCCCAGATGAGGTCCACATACGAGCAGCAGCCGCCCGTATAGGGCGCAAAACCCCAGGCCAGGATGGAGCCGATGTCGCCGTCGCGGGCGTCGGTGATCACGCCTTCCTCAAAGCAGCGGGCAACCTCGATCGCCTGACGGATCAGGAGGCGGTTGATGTAATGCTGTTTGAGTTCCGGCGGGCACTCATCGACCGTGACGTCGATACGGGTGTTGAGATCCGGCCAGAGGCGTTCCGGCTTGCCCTTCTCATTATAGTCGTAGAAGCCCTTGCCCGCCTTGCGGCCAACGCGGCCATTGTCCTCGACCAGCCAGGCCAGGAACTGGGTGCGGTCATCGGTCTGTATGTCGACGCCCATGGCCTCTGCGGTTGCGCGCGTCACCTTGAGAGCGGTGTCCAGACCGACGGAGTCAGAGACTTCCAGCGGGCCCATCGGCATGCCTGACTGGCGCCCGACATTCTCGATGATCGCCGGCTTGATGCCTTCGGCCAGCATTTCCATACCTTCGCGTGTATAGGTGCCGAAGCAGCGCGAGGTGTAGAAGCCGCGGCTATCATTGACAGCAATCGGCGTCTTGCGGATGGCGAGGACATAGTCGATCGCCTTGGCCAGTGTCGCTTCCGTGGTCTTCTCGCCGGAAATGATCTCGACAAGGCCCATCCGCTCCACCGGGGAGAAGAAGTGGATGCCGATGAAGTTCTCCGGACGGTCTGATGCCTTGGCAAGGCCCGTGATCGGGAGGGTGGAGGTGTTGGACCCGAAGACGGCATCCTCGCCCAGCACTGCTTCGGCCTGCTTGGTGATCTTGGCTTTCAGCTCTTCATTCTCGAACACGGCCTCGATGACGAGGTCGGCGCCCTTCACATCATCATAATTGTCCGTAGTGGTGATGAGATCGAGCAGCTTGTCGCCCTTCTCCTGGGTGGACTTGCCGCGAGAGACATCCTTCTCGACGAGACGGCGCGAATAGTCCTTGCCCTTCTCGGCATTTTCCTTGGACACATCGACCAGAACCGTCGGGATACCGGCCTTGGCCTGAACATAGGCAATGCCTGCGCCCATAAGGCCGGCGCCGACCACGGCGATCTTCTTGAACTCTGTCTTCGGATAGCCATCCGGACGGTTGCCGCCCTTGGAGAGGGCCTGCGTCGACAGGAAGAGCGAGCGGATCATCGCCTTGGCTTCCGGGCGCGACTGGGTGTTGATGAAGTAACGCGTCTCGATGCGAAGACCGGCATCGATCGGCACCTGAATGCCTTCGTAGACGCAGGAGAGAATGTTCTTCTGGGCCGGGAAATTGCCATAGGTCTTGGCCGCTACCATCATGTTGGACATGGTCGCGACCTGACCGGCACCCGGGCTCTTGTGAGGCACGCCGCCCGGCACCTTGAAGCCTTTCTCATCCCACGGGGCCTTGGCCTCCGGATTGGCTTTCACCCAGGCTTTCGCCTTCTCAACGACGTCAGCGCCGGGGGCCAGCTCCTGAATGACGCCCATCTCGTGGGCCTTCTTGGCATCGAAGCTCGTGCCCTGAAGGATCAGCGGAAGTGCGGCCTGGACACCGACGAGACGCGGCAGGCGCTGCGTGCCGCCTGCGCCTGGCAGGAGGCCGATCTTGGCTTCCGGCAGACCGAACTGCTGTTTGGGATTGTCGTTCGCGGCGACGCGGTAATGGCAGGCCAGAACAACTTCGAGGCCGCCGCCAAGTGCCAGACCGTTCAGTGCACAGGCCACCGGCTTGCCACAGGTTTCAAGCTGGCGCAGCGTCTTGTTCAGGGTAAAGCCCTGCTCGAAGCGCTCCTTCAGCTTCTCGTCTTCGCTCTTGGCGCTGTCGTCGGAAGAACCGGCGCGGTTGCCCATTTCGCCAAGATCGGCCCCGGCGCAGAAACCGCTCGGTTTGCCGGAGGAAATGACGAGCCCCTTGATCTTGTCATTGGAGGCCACTTCCTTGGCGATGGCAACGATATCGGCCACCGCCTTGCCGGTCAGCGTGTTCATGCTCCGGCCCGGTACGTCGAAAACGGCATGCGCAATGCCATCGCCGTCAATGTCGAATTTGAATGTCTCGAGATTCATCTTGCTCTTGTCCTGTTAGTTTCCGGGCGCGCTGCGCGCTCCGAGTGCGAGGCCGAAGACGACCCCAAGGGCGATGCCCATGGAGGTCCCGGTCGCAAAGTTTCCTGTTGCCTGTCCCAGGGCGGCGCCGGTCGCGAGACCGACGCCAATACCGAGGGGCAGAAAGGCGCGAGAGGGCTTGCGCACCGTCCTACACCCGTTCGATGATCGTCGCTGTGCCCATACCGGCACCGACACAGAGCGTGATCAGCGCGGTTTCCTTGTCGGCGCGCTCAAGCTCGTCGACCATGGTGCCGAGGATCATGCCCCCGGTTGCGCCCAGCGGGTGGCCCATGGCAATCGCGCCGCCATTCACATTCATCTTGTCATGCGGAATATCGAGCGCCTGCATCATACGCAGGACGACCGCCGCAAAGGCTTCGTTCAGCTCGTATATGTCGATGTCACCGACCTCCATACCGGCTTTCTTCAGCGCCTTTTCGGTCACATAGGACGGGCCTGTCAGCATGATGCCGGGCTCTGAGCCGATAGAGGCCATCGACCGGATGCGGGCACGCGGCTTCAGCCCGAGTTTCTCGCCAGCTTCCTTTGAGCCGAAGAGGACAGCAGACGCACCATCGACGATACCGGAAGAATTGCCGGCATGGTGGACATGGTCGATGGATTCGAGTTCCGGATAACGCTGCTTGATCACCTCGTCGAAGCCCATGCCGCCCATGCCGACAAAGGACGGGTTTAGCGATGCGAGCGACTGCATTGTGGTGTCGGGACGCATATGCTCGTCATGGTCGAGGATGACGGCGCCCATCTGGTCCTTGACCGGGATGATGGACTTCTTGAAGCGGCCTTCTTCCCAGGCGCGCGCAGCCCGCTTCTGGGACTCGATGGCGTAAGCGTCGACATCGTCGCGTGAGAAGCCCCATTTGGTGGCGATCGTGTCGGCGCCCACACCTTGGGGCGCGAAATACGTCTTGAAGGCCACCTGGGGATCCGTTGACCAGGCACCACCATCGGCGCCCATCGGGACGCGGGACATAGCTTCCACACCGCCACCGATTGCCATATCGGCTTCACCGACCATGACCTTGGCGGCTGCCATGTTGCATGCCTCGAGGCCCGAGGCGCAGAAGCGGTTGACCTGAACGCCAGCTGTTTCCTGCGAATAGTCTGCATTCAGTGCGGCAACGCGGGCGATATCGGCGCCCTGCTCGCCAACCGGCGACACACAGCCGAGAATGACATCGTCCACATAAGATGTGTCGAGCTCATTGCGGTCGCGCACGGCCTGCAGGGCCTGCGTCGCCAGCGAGAGCGAGGTGATCTCGTGCAGCGAACCGCTCTGCTTGCCCTTGCCGCGCGGGGTGCGCACGGCGTCGTAGATATAGGCTTCGGTCATGGGTGAAAGCTCCTTTCAGGATACTCAGAATTTCATGTTTTTAAGTTGACGAAGGACGATCAGGCCGATCACGAGCGAGCCAAAGCCAAGCGCAATCGGGGCAAAACCACTGACACCCGCACCGGGGCGCGCAAACTCGACATAGGTGCCCAGAAGGATCGAGATGATCCCGAGGACGATAGATGCTATGCCGAGCCAGCGGATCATGAGGCTACATCGTCCTCGCGATCAGCATTTTCATGACTTCGTTCGCGCCGCCATAGATGCGCTGGACGCGGGCATCGGCATACATCTGGCCGATGGGGTATTCGTCCATATAGCCATAGCCGCCATGCAGCTGCAGGCATTCGTCGATGATCTTGCACTGCAGGTCCGAGATCCAGTATTTCGACATGGACGCCGTGGCGGCATCGAGCTTGTTCTCCAGCAGAAGCTCGGTGCAGTGATCGGCGAAAACTTTCGCGACCGTCGCTTCGGTCTTGCACTCGGCCAGTTTGAACTGGGTGTTCTGGAAATCCCAGATCGTTCCGCCAAACGCCTTGCGCTGTTTTACATAGGCGGTCGTTTCTGCAATGGCGCGCTCGATCATGCCGACGCCCTGGAGGCCGATGACATGGCGCTCCTGCGGCAGCTTGGTCATCAGCTGGACAAAGCCCTGGCCTTCTTCGGCGCCGAGCAGGTTGGACGTCGGCACCCGCACATCGTTGAAGAACAGTTCTGAGGTGTCGGCCGCCTTCTGGCCGATCTTCTCAAGGTTCCGGCCGCGCTCAAACCCTTCGACTTCGTCGGTTTCCACGACGATCAGGGAAATCCCCTTCGCGCCGAGGCTCGGATCGGTCTTCGCGACTGTCACGATCAGATTTGCCGTCTGACCATTGGAGATGAAGGTCTTGGAGCCGTTGATGACGTAGTGATTGCCATCCTTCTTTGCTGTCGTCTTGACCGCCTGAAGGTCTGAGCCTGTGCCCGGCTCGGTCATGGCGATGGCGGCAATCAGCTCACCGGAGGCAAGGCGCGGAAGCCATTTCTTCTTCTGCTCTTCAGATCCGAAAGCTTCGATATAGGGGGCGATGATGGCGTTGTGCAGCGTGATGCCAAAGCCGTCGATGCCTTTCCATTGCTGCTGCTCGATGATGACGGCCTCATGGCGGAAATCCCCGCCTGCGCCGCCATATTCTTCTGGAATCGACGCACAGAGAAGACCCGCCTCACCGGCCTTCTTCCACATCTCTTGGGGGACATAGCCCTGCTTGCGCCACGCTTCGACATGCGGCTTGCATTCGCGCTCGAAAAACTGGCCCACGGCATCGGAGAAGATCGAGATCTCCTCATCCTGGCGCCATTTTGCCGGCGGCACGCCCAGTATGTCTCGCATGAATTTCTCCCTTCCTCGTGTCTGTATCGACAAGTTGTCGTTTACGTTCACGTCAATTTATAAGGCTCGCCCTCTTGTGGGGCGAGTCCTCACGCAGCGTCATACTGCGCGACATTTCGCAGCCTCCCGCAGCCGGCCTGGAAACCGGCTGCGGGAAACGTCTCAGAACCGGTCCGCCTCCAGCGCCATCAAGGGCTCTGCGCCTGTCTTCAGCTTGGCAAGATGGGCCGCCGTTTCCGGCAGGATACGGCTCATATAATAGCGTCCAGTGACGAGTTTGTCGTCATAGAAGGGGTCGTCGCCACGTTTCTCCAGGGCGGCCTCGGCCATCTTGGCCCACATGAAGCCCAGCGCGGTGAGGCCAAACAGGTGGAGATAGTCGGTCGAGGCGGCGCCGGCATTGTTGAAGTTGCTCATGCCGTTCTGCATCAGCCAGGTCGTGGCGTCCTGCAGCTCGGCTTTCGCCTGGCTGAGGCCCTCGACGAACGGCTTCATCTCTTCATTGCCTTCATGCTGGCCGATGAAATCGTCCATCTCTGCAAAGAAGGTGAAGACGGCCCGGCCGCCATTGGCCGCCAGTTTGCGCCCGACAAGGTCAAGCGCCTGGATGCCGTTTGTGCCTTCATAGATCAGCGCAATGCGCACATCGCGGACAAATTGTTCGACGCCCTGTTCGCGGGTAAAGCCGGTGCCGCCATGCAGCTGGAGCGCATCATTGCAGGCCTTCAGCCCGCGGTCGGTCAGGAAGGCTTTCACCACCGGCGTCATCAGCGCCATATAGTCGCCGGCCTTCTCTTTCATCTTCTCGTCTGGTGACTTGTGAAGCAGGTCGCCATGCAGCGCCGTCCAGTAGGTGAAGAGGCGCCCGCCCTCGACAAAGGATTTCGTATCCATGAGCAGGCGGCGCACATCCGGATGGACGATAATCGGATCGGCGGGCTTGTCCGGCGCGGCCGGCCCCGTCAGGGCGCGGCTCTGCAGGCGTTCGCGGGCAAAGTCCGCTGCATTCTGATAGGCGACCTCTGCCTGGGCAAGACCCTGCAGGCCAACGCCGAGACGCGCCTCGTTCATCATCACGAACATGGTGCGCATGCCCTTATGCTCATCGCCGACCAGCCAGCCGGTCGCGCCATCATAATTCATGACGCAGGTGGCGTTGCCGTGGATGCCCATCTTTTCTTCGAGACCACCGCAGGACAGGGCGTTGCGTTCGCCCAGCGAGCCATCTTCCTTGACCATGTATTTCGGCACGACGAAGAGCGAGATGCCCTTGATGCCTTCCGGCGCGCCTTCGATGCGCGCCAGCACCAGATGGACGATATTGTCTGTCAGGTCCTGCTCACCGCCCGAAATCCAGATCTTCTGGCCAGTAATCTTGTAGGAGCCATCCTCCTGAGGGACCGCCTTGGTCTTGATGAGGCCGAGATCGGTACCGCATTGCGGTTCGGTGAGGTTCATCGTGCCGGCCCATTCGCCGGTTGCCATTTTCGGCCCGTATTTCTGCTTCTGCTCGTCGGAGCCGCCCGCCATCAGCGCTTCATACGCGCCGGAGGTCAGGCCCGGATACATCGCGAAAGCCATATTGGCTGATGACATCATTTCGCTGATCGCAATCGAGAGCGCGTTGGGCAGGCCCTGTCCGCCCATTTCCGGCGTCTTCGACAGGAGGGGCCACCCATTCTCGACGAACTGTTTGTAGGCGTCTGGAAACCCGTCGGGTGTCTTTACAGATGCGTCTTCGGCGCGCTTGCAGCCTTGCGCGTCGCCCACCTTGTTGAGCGGAAAGAGAACCTCACTGGCGAACTTTCCACCCGTCTCCAGGATCTGGTCCACAATGTCGGGCGTCGCGTCGGAAAAGCCCTCAAGGTTGGAATAGTTCTGGAGGGCCAGGACGTCATGGAAAATGAACTGCATGTCCCGGATCGGCGCGTCATAACGTGGCATCTGTTTGCTCTTTCTGGTCTTTATTACGAGGAAACCGGCCCGCAGGTTTCTGCAGGCCGGTAACGTTTACTGTCTGGGTATGGAAAGGACTTCAGGCATCGTCCAGTTGCTTGCGCGCCACCGCATCATAGGCAGCCACGCTTTCAGCCTGTTCATTGGCCGGGCCGATCTTGGAAAGGTCGTTCTCCAGCCATTCAATGCCTTTGCGGAGTTCACCGAGAGCAATCTCGATGTCTTCGCGCTGATTTTCGAATTCCTTGACCTGGTTGCGGAATTTCTCGAGCGTCTTGCGCTTCTGGGCGCGCTCATTGTCGCCGAGACCGTAAAGGTCCAGGATTTCACGGATATCGGCCAGCGGCAGGCCGAGGCGTTTCATACGCACGATGATCGTGACCCGGGCACGGTCGCGGTGGGAATAGACGCGCGTCATGCCGTCCCGCGCGGGGTGCAGCATGTCCTTGTCTTCATAGAAGCGCAGCGCGCGCGGCGTAATGCCGAATTCGCGGGCAAGCTCCGAAATTGAGTAGGTCCGTGTCTCCGAGATGGAGATGGAAGCTGTGTCTGGCATGATATCCTCCTGGGTTTTGTTATTTACGTTTACGTCAATGTTACCCTTACCTTTCCGTCAAAGTAAAGCCCGAACAGGGACGCGCTGCAGATGTCTGAACAAATCCAGCCTTTCTGTTTACCATTTTAACCACCCTTTAAGACGAAGCTCTTCATCCATGGCGCAATGCGGTGTTCCGGGGGTGTTTTCTGCAGACGCGCCTGCCGGAGTTGAGGAGTTCGCGTATGTCGAGTTACGGGCCCTGGAGTGTCAAAGGCAGCGACGAACGCGCACGCGAGGCAGCCCGTGCGGCTGCGCGTGAAGAAGGCCTCACCATTGGTGAATATATTAACCGCATGCTCAAGATGGAAACCGGATCGGTTGGCGATCCCGTGTCAGGAGGGGCAATGGCGGCGAGAGATGACGAGACCCCCCGATACGCGCGCAGCGGCGGCGGCGGCGAGGGCGGAGACGGGGAGTATCCCGGTACGGCCGCAGCCATCCACGATCTTCTGCGCCGGCTTGAGGCGATGGAAGCGCGCTCGGCCGTCGCCCTCAGCGGCATCGACCGCTCTATCCATGATCTGACCGAACGCCTGAATGACGCCCATCGCAAGACCGATGGCCTCTCGACCAGCTATGAGGGCGTCATCGACGATATCCGCACCACCCATGATGCATTGAAGTCGAAACTCGACACGCTGGAAGGCAGCGGTGGAGGCAGGCGCGATGTGAAGGCGCTGAAATCACTCGAACAGGCGCTCGGCAAGCTCGCCTCCCATGTATACGAGGAAACTTCGCGCCAGAAGGACGGCACCGCTGCAGTCCGCAAGCGCGTCGAAACTGGCCTTGAAGACCTCGGCGCGCGCCTGACGGGCGTCGAGGGGCGGATCGACAAGACCCTGGATGACGCCGCTGACCGGCTTGCCCGTAAGGTGGAACAGGCCGAGCTGCGCACTGAGGGGGCTACCAAACACCTCTCCGGCCGTTTCAGCGATCTTGAAACCCGCGTAGCCGAACGCCTTGCACGCGTCGACGACATGGCCAAACGGGTGGATCAGGTCGAAGCCCTGCAGGCCCGCCTCGACCGGGCGGAAACCACGACAAATCAGGCGCTCGACAAGGTCGACCAGACATTTGCCGCGCTCAGTTCGCGCGTTAGCGATCTGGCCGAAAAGGCGCTCCCCGATACGGCGACGATGCTGCGTGAGCAGTTTGAATCCCGGTTCCGTGGACTTTCGGCGGAGCTTCGAAGCTCCATCGAGACCACCCGCAAGGAGCTTGCCCAGGAGATCGAGCAGGCGGCTGGCAAGTCGGCGCGCCATGAACAGGTCGACGCTGTCAGAAATGCGGTGCGTGATCTGTCTGACGCTGTTGAGCGCCGCGATTCCAACACGCAGGCTTCGCTCGGTACCCTCCGGCAGGATATGGACTCTGCCGGCAAGTCATCGCGCGCGGCGCTTGATGAACTGTCACGGCGGGTGGAGACAAACTGGACAGCCTCCCAGGCTGCTCTCGACACGCTGCGCCAGCGTTTCGATTCCAAGGATGGGGTGTCGGCCAAGACGCTGGACGAGCTGCGCGCGCGCATGGATGAACGCCATGACAAGGCCGATAGCGAGCTGAAAAGTCTCCGCGACAAGGTCGAGAACGTTGCAGCCGATGCGATTTCCCCGGCGACCGTGGACACCATACAGAAGGCCGTCGGTGCCATTCGCCAGCGGCTGGCCACTTCGGAAAAGACCTCGACTGAGACGCTTCAGAAGCTCTCCGAACGCATCACGCAGATGTCAGGGCTCCTCGAAAATCAGGAGGAGAGCCCGCAGCTGGAGGCGGTTCGCGCCGAGATGAAACGTCTCGCCGATCATTTCGAGACGCGGATCGACGAAAGTGAAAAGCGCAGCGCCGGGGCCATAGAGCAGGTCGGTGAGCAGGTCTCCAGTGTCGCCCAGCGCCTTCAGGCCCGCCAGGACCGGTCTTTCCGTGAGCTTGAGGAAACGCTGGAAACCGAACGCAAGGTCCAGCACAAGCGCCTCTCCGACGCGCTCAACGGCGTTTCCGACCGGATCGAGGAGATGCAGGAACGCTCCAGCACCTCCATTTCGCCAGTCCAGAAAGCAATTGCTTCGCTCGCCAGCCGGCTGGAAGCGCTGGAAAGCGACGATGAGGAGCCGCATTCTCGCAGGGCCGATGCCGGCTCAACTGGCACCGAAGACAATGCCTATGACGACTTCCTGACTGAAGAGGCGCCTCAGCCGGCCCGTCAGCGCGAGACGCGCCGTGGCAAACCGGCCGCGGCTTTCGAGGCCGGTCTCCCCTTCCTCGACGAGTTGGACGAGGACCCGCCTGTCCATGCAGGCAGTGCCTACGAATATGAGGCAGACCTGCCAGAAGAGGAGGAGATCGCCGATCCGTTCGCCGATTTCTCCGATTTCGACGAGCGCGATACGAAGCCGGAAGAGGATGTCTTTGAGGAGACCCGCCCACGCGCCGACAATTCCTGGGGGCTGAGCGAAGCTGAGGCTAAGGAGGCTGCCCCCCGCAAGCGAGAGCAGCCGGCCGGCAAGGAGGACTATCTCAGCCGCGCCCGGCTTGCTGCGCTGGAGGCTTCTGAAGCCCCTCCGCAAAAGGCGCAGAAGAAAGGCAAGGCGAGACCCGCCAAGGCAAGCGCCAAGCCCAGGAAATCGAGCCGGCTTCCGCTGCTGGCAGCTGCCTCTGTGATCGCTATCGCGGCCGCGGCTGGCGCCGTTATTTTCCTGCGCGGCATGCAGGAAGAAGGGCCGCAACGCGATGTCCAGACACGTGACACGCTGAGCATGGCGGCGGCCGGTACGGACGCCTCGGCTGAAGCCGGCGAGACCGCGGTCGATACAGCCCCCGAACCAGATGACGCGTCGCGCGCCGAGAGCGTCAATTCCGTCCAGGCTCCCGGAGACGATTCCGATCTCGAACAGGACCTCTTCGCAGAGGAGGAGCCGGCTTCAGAAAGCGGCGAGGGCGAAGTCAGCCTCGCTGGTGTGTCTGATCCCTCCGTCGCCGACGCTGGAGTGACAGGCGAGGCCAGCACGTCCGAGCCTGCCGAGCAGCCCGCGCCTGAACAGGCGCTCGCGGCGCTTTCCCCCATCCCCGAGGCGCAGAGCGTAGAATCTGCCGCCATCGCGGGTGACCCGGTGGCCCAGTATCTTGTCGGTCAGGAACGTCTTGATGCGGGCGACTACACATCCGGTCCCAGCATGATCCGCCGCGCCGCAGAACAGGGCCAGCCCGCCGCCCAGTACCGGCTCGCCAAACTTCATGAGTCCGGCCTCGGTGTGCCGCGTGATCTTCAGATGGCACGCGAGTGGACCGAACGTGCCGCCAATGGCGGCAATGTGAAAGCCATGCATGACCTCGCCGTCTATTATGCTGAGGGCGAAGGCGGGCCGCAGAGCTATGCGGGCGCGGCCGAATGGTTCCGCAAGGCGGCCGACTATGGCCTGACCGACAGCCAGTATAATCTGGCCGTTCTCTATGAGGCGGGCCTTGGTATTTCCGAGGACGCCTCACAGGCGCTTTACTGGTATGCGGTTGCCGCCCAGCAGGGCGATAGCGGCGCCCCGGCAAAGGTCGAGGAACTCTCCGGCGTTGTCGGCCCGCAGGAAGCGGCCACCGTGCGCGCCCGGGCCGAGGGCTGGTCAGCGGCCCGTCCGGACCGCGCCGCCAATGGCATCTTCCCCCGCCAGTCCTGGCAGGGCGAAGCGTCCACCGAGCAGATCGCCAGCGTCCAGAAGACGCTCACAGCCCTCGGTCATGAGCCGGGGCCGGCCGATGGTCTCATGGGCGCGGCGACTGTGGCGGCCATCCGCAACTATCAGCGCGAGAACGGCCTGGAAGAGTCAGGTAATGTAACGCCGCAGCTGATCGAGAGCCTGAACGCCCGCATCCGCGTGGCAAAGAGCTAGCGTCTATTCAAAGGCCGCCCGGGCGCCATGACGCGCGCGGCGCCACAGAATATAGCCACCCGCCAGAAGGCTCGCCCCGCTCAGCCAGTGCATGCCGGTGAGATACCAGTTATTGAGCGCGACACCGGCGAGCCCCCAGGCGAGGGCCGCAAAGAACAGGACACTCGCGCTGACCCGGCTCGCAAAGAGCCAGGCGAGCAGGCCGGCACTGACCAGCGCCATCCAGAGCGAGATCCAGACATCATCGCTCGGGCCCAGACCCGACAGACCGCGCCATGTCGCGGGCACCGAGATAGACACGGCCACAGCAATCCAGCCGGACCACAACCCTGTCAGCACGCAGGCATTGGCCCGCCGCCACGTCCCGTCAAACCCGCCCATGCGATGAAGCCGCCGCGCGCCGGTCCAGGCAAAGGCGAGGATTGGCCAGAGCAGAAGGAAATCGAGAAGTTGGTTGCCTACAAGCTGCGCGCTCAGCATCCAGGCAATATTGCCCACGCCTGCCAGAAGAAGGGCGCCGCCAAGCCGGCGCTCCAGATAGCTGGGCTTGAGCACCGCCAGAAGGGCGAAGATGAAGTAGGCGAGGAAGATCACGCTCCAGATGGAGAAAAAGGGTCCCGGTGGCAGTTCCGGCGGACGTCCCCCGCTAGTCGCCCGGCTCCCGATACTCTCGCCCAGCCCAAGAACGGGCAGCAAAGGCACCAGAAATTGCGCCAGAGAGATAATGAGAAGGCCAACTGCGAGCCTGCGGGTCATGCCGGTGAGCTTTTTCCGAAGAGCGGGTCGGCTGGCAACATCTTTTCCAGCGTCTCCAGCCTGTCGGCCTCGGCGCTGGGCTTGTCCCAGCGGATCCGGTTCACGCGCGGAAACCGCATGGCGAGGCCGGATTTGTGGCGCGGGCTGCGCTGTAGTCCTTCGAATGCAACTTCCAGCACCAGCCCCTTCTCCTTGTTTGCCGTTACAGCCCTGACAGGCCCGAAACGGTCGACCGTGTTCTCGCGCACGAATTTGTCGAGTTGTTTCAGCTCCTCATCGGTAAAGCCGAAATAGGCCTTGCCCACCGGGGTCAGTTCATCCTCGCCATCTTCACCTTCGCGCCAGACGCCAAAGGTGAAATCGGAATGGAAGCTGGAGCGCCGGCCATGGCCGCGCTGCGCATACATCATCACCGCATCCACCAGAAACGGGTCCCGCTTCCATTTCCACCAGGGGCCTGTCGGCCGTCCGGCCTCATACACGCTGTCCCAGCGTTTCAGCATCAGGCCTTCGATCTCCGGGGCAGGCGGATCGTTCCGGGCCGCTTCCAGCGCGTCGAGACTGGTCACAGGCACGAGCGGCGAAAGATCGATGCGGTCGCTGCCCGTGCGTTCGACAAAGGTCTCCAGCCGTTTGCGCCGCTCTGAAAAAGGAAGCGTGCGCAGATCCTCGCCCCCCTCGACCAGTATGTCATAGGCGCGGATCATGGCCGGGCGCGCCTCCATCTGCTTCCTGGTTACCGTCTTGCGGTTGAGGCGCTGCTGCAGCTCATTGAAGGGCGCGACCTCGCCATTCGGCGCACGGATGAGAAGTTCGCCGTCGATTGCGGCTTCAAAATCCATCGCCGCCAGCACATCGGGAAACGTGTGTGAGATGTCGTCGCCGGTCCGCGTATAGATGCGCCGCACGCCGCGCTCCGAAACAGCCTGCACGCGAATGCCGTCATACTTCCATTCGGCGGCAAATATGGACGGGTCGATCATCGCCGGGTCGATGGCGTCAGGGTCGTCGCGCTTGTCCTTGGTGACCAGTGGATGGGCCAGCATGACGGGCCGGAACGGCGCCTTGATATCGGGCGATGGCTTTTCTGCGTCCCCGTCCAGCCAGGCGAACAGGCTCTCATTGGGCGGGGCGAGACCATGCCAGATCTCCTCGATCTCGGCCGGCTCAACGCCGCCCATTTCGGCCAGCGCCACCTTGGTCAGCCGCGCCGACACGCCGATCCGCAGCCCGCCCGTCACCATCTTGATCAGCGCCCAGCGTTGCGGCGGCTCCAGCATGTCGAGCCAGCCAGCGACCAGCCGCTCACCTTCTGGCCTTGTCGCGCCCAGCAGCGCCTCGATCACATCCTCCATCGGCGGAATACGGTTCGCCCCGCGCCGGCTGGGCCAGATCAGGCTGACGGTCTCTGCAAGGTCGCCGACATAGTCATAGGACATCCGAAACAACTCAGGATCGACCCGGTCCTCGGCCAGCCGCCGGATCGACCCGCCTTTGACGCCCGGTATGTCCAGCTCTCCGGTCAGCACAGCCAGCGTCCAGCCGCGCGCCGGGTCAGGCGTCTGGCGAAAATAATTCACCATCAGCTCGACCTTGGTATTGCGCGAAGCCGTCAAGATCAGCCGTTCTAGAAGGTCGGAAAAAGCCTGCATCAATCGATGCTCTCATCCTCATAGCCAACCAGACGCAAGGGCCGCGCCTTACGCCCTTCCAGTTCTGCCCAGCGCACCAGCGCATCCTCACGCCCATGCGTGATCCATAGCTCTTCGGGGTTCACCTCGCGCACAGTGTCAGTCAGCTCGTCCCAGTCGGCATGGTCGGAAATGATCAGCGGCAGCTCGACGCCGGACTGTTTTGCGCGCTGGCGCACACTCATCCAGCCGGACGCGAAACAGGGCAGGGGGTCTGGAAAGCGCCTTCCCCATTTGTCATGGAATGAGGACGGCGGGCCGAGCACGATCTTGCCGCGGAACCGCTCCTGCGCGCCGCGTTCCTTGGTGTCCAGCGTGGCCGTTTCCAGCGGCCCCAGTGCGACCCCATGATCCTCGTAAAGCTGGCAGAGCTTTTCGAGGGCCCCATGGATATACAGCGTCTCATTGTACCCCGCTTCCCGCAGCAGCTTGATCACGCGCTGCGCCTTGCCGAGGGCATAGACCCCGACAAGATGGGTGCGGTCCGGGAACAGGGCGACGCTGTCCAGAAGCTTGCGGATCTCCCCATCAGTGTCGGGGTGCTTGAAGACCGGCAGGCCGAATGTCGCCTCTGAGATAAAGACGTGGGTATCGGGAACTGGCTCGAACTGGCGGCAGGTCGGATCGCGCCGACGTTTATAGTCGCCGGTGCACACCATGCGCAGGCCTTTCCACTCGACCACGACCTGCGCGGAGCCAAGCACATGGCCGGCCGGCGACATCCAGACGGTGACGCCATTGATCTCGACCGTCTCACCATATTCGATGGGCTGGCGGTTGGCCGTAAAGTCTTCGCCATAGCGCGCGTCCATGATGGCAAGCGTCTCGGGCGTTGCCAGCACGGCGCCATGGCCGGACCGCGCATGGTCGGCATGGCCATGCGTCACCACGGCCCGGTCGACAGAGCCCCGAACCGGGTCGATATAGAAATCGCCCGGCGGGCAATACAGCCCCTTTGGGGTCGGGTGCAGGAGGAGGTCGGGACGGATCATCGCTTGACCATATAGGATCTGGCCACACGTCTTTCCCGCCATGTTTCTGCCTTTTCCGCGTGTGAGACACATCAGGTTTCGCCGCGATACTGCAATCGGAGGGTTATCGAATGCGCCGCCTCGTTCTGTCCGCACTTCTCGCCACCACCATCGCGGCCGCTCCCGCCAGTAGCCAGGAAGGCGGCGAGACAGAGATCATGCAGAAGGCGCTGGCCGCAGGCTACAAGGCGCTCTTCACCTGTTCGGCGACCTTCACCGCAGACAAGGGCCGCGCCGAGATCGAGTATAATGAGCTCGATGGCATCTATACCGACTATCGCGAGCCGATGCGCGCGACCTCTGAGGCCAATGTATCCGACCGCTCGCGCACCGTGGCCGTGCGCTATGCGCGCGGGGAGCCGCCACGCATCGCCGCCTGGCGCGAGGGGTTTGGCTGTTCGCTTCTCCCGATCGGGGCCGAACCTGACGATGTCGATGTCCTGCCGCGCTTTGCCGAAGACTTCCCAAGACGTGAGGAAGACAATTCGACGGCAATCGGCCAGCAGGTCCAGCTCATCGATGCGTCGGCCTATACAGCCCGCCTGCGCGCGCCTGTCAGTGCTGCTTTCGATGGGGAGACCTATGGCGAGGACACCCGCACCAGCGCCGTTCTCGTCGTCATGGACGGTCAGATTGTCTCCGAGCGCTATGGCCGGGGGATGGACGCGACCACACCGCAGCGCACCTGGTCGGTCGCAAAATCGCTCACGGCAAGCGTGGTCGGCGCAGCCATTCAGCAGGGCCTGATCGACCTTGATCGCGCCCCGCTTCTCAACGCCTGGTCACGCGCGGGCGATCCGCGCCGTGAGATCACGCTGCGCAACGTCCTCCAGATGGCCAGCGGGCTCGATTCCGGCATCGCGGGTAACCGTACGGACCGCACCTATTTTGGCGGCGCGCTGGTGACCGACACCGCCTTTGTGAATCCGCTTGAAATTACGCCGGGCGAACGCTTCAAATATTCCAATTATGACACGCTGGCGGCCATGCGGGCCCTGCGTGAGACCTTCAATGACGACGACGCTTATTGGGGGTTTCCCTATGAAAGCGTCCTCTGGAAGATAGGCGCGATGAATACGCTGCTGGAGACCGACTGGGGCGGCGATTTCATCTCTTCCAGCCAGGTCTGGATGACGGCGCGCGACATGGCCCGTCTCGGCCAGCTCTATCTGCAGGATGGTATGTGGGGCGATGAGCGCATTCTCGCCGAGGGCTGGACCGACTTCGTCTCGTCTCCCGGTGAGGCCCAGCCGGAGCGGTCTCCGGGCAGCTTTGGCTATGGCGGCAGCTTCTGGCTGATGGACCGGGCCCAGGGCGTGCCGAAAGATACCTATGCCGGCTTCGGCAATCGCGGCCAGTATCTCGTCATCATCCCGTCGCTCGATATCGTCATCGTCCGCCGGGGCTATGACACCGCCGATGGAGGCCGCTTCGACATAGCCGCCTTCACGCGCGATGTCCTTGCCGCGATAAACCAGGGCCACACCGACCGGCTCGACGCGCAGGCTGAAGCGACCGCAGCAGAGGCTGGCTACAACTAATCGCTGCAGCCGGGATCGAAGAACGCCTCTGTTCGCGCTATGTCCTGGTCCATGCCGGATATTGCGCGCCCAGATTTCAGCCTGCCTGACCGCTTCTCCGACTGGTTTGCCAGCCGGAAATGGACACCGCGCAAGCATCAGCTGGACCTGACGGAAACCGCGCTGGCTGGCAGCAGTGCGTTGCTTATCGCGCCGACGGGCGGTGGCAAGACGCTGGCCGGTTTCATGGGCAGCCTGATCGAACTCGCCGAACGCCCCAAGTCCAACTCCGGCCGCCCGGCGCTTCACACTCTATATATCTCCCCCTTGAAAGCACTCGCCACAGATGTGGAGCGCAATCTGGGCACGCCGGTTTCAGAAATGGGCCTCGATATCCGGATCGAGACGCGCACGGGCGACACGCCGCAATCGAAACGCCAGCGCCAGCGCGCCAATCCGCCTGATATCCTGCTAACGACGCCGGAACAGCTCGCCCTCTTCCTCGCTTCTGATCATGCTGATGAATTCTTCTCCGACCTCAAATGCGTGATCATTGACGAGATCCATGCCATCGCCGCGTCCAAGCGCGGCGATCTTCTTTCGCTCGGTCTTGCCACGCTTGCCGAATGGGCGCCAGCTTGCCGCTTCATTGGCCTGTCGGCCACCGTACGCGACCCGGCCCAGCTTGCCGGCTGGCTGCCAAGGCGGGAAGGACGGGAAACTGTCCTTATCCGTGCAGATGGCGGGACGCAGGCCAATATCGACATTCTCGTCTCGCGCGAACGCATTCCCTGGTCCGGCCATTCAGGCCGTTTCGCGGTGCCGGAAGTCTACGAAGCCATCAAGGACAGTGAGATGGCGCTCGTCTTCGTCAATACGCGCAGCCAGGCCGAGATGCTGTTTCAGGAACTCTGGCGCGCCAATGAAGACGCGCTCCCCATCGCCCTCCACCATGGTTCGCTGGCCCGTGAGCAGCGCCGCAAGGTGGAAGCCGCGATGGCGGCGGGCGTGCTCAAGGGTGTGGTCTGTACCTCGACGCTGGACCTTGGCATCGACTGGGGCGGTGTGGACCTCGTTATCCAGATGGGGGCCCCCAAGGGCGCGGCCCGTCTCATCCAGCGTATCGGCCGGGCCAATCACCGGATGGATGAAGCCAGCCGCGCGCTTCTCGTGCCCACCAACAGGTTCGAAATCCTCGAGTGCCGCGCCGCCGAAGCGGCGGTCGAAGCCGGCGAGATCGATGGGGAGCCCTTGCGTCTCGGCGCGCTCGATGTCCTCGCCCAGCACATCATGGGCCGGGCCTGCGGCGTTGGTTTTGAGCTTGAGCCCCTGTTCAATGAAATCCGCCGTGCCGCGCCCTATAAAGGTCTGGACTGGGAGACGTATGAGCGGGTCGTGGACCTCGTTGCCACAGGCGGCTACGCGCTCAAGACCTATGACCGCTTCAAGCGGATCGTGCGGGGGCGCGATGGTGTCTGGCGGGTACGCACGGCGCGCGATGCCCAGCAGCACCGCATGAATGTCGGCGCCATCGTTGAAGCCCAGCTCATGAATGTCCGCCTCGCCAGTTTTGTCGGCAAGGTGGGCGAGCCGTCCGGCGGACAGGAGACGACGAAGGTTCGCGGTGATCAGCGCACCATGCGCGCAGGCCGCAAGCTCGGGGAAATCGAGGAATATTTCATCTCCACTCTCACACCCGGCGACACGTTTCTCTTCGCAGGCGAAATCCTTCGCTTCCTTGGTGTGTCGGAGCTCGATGTCCTCGTCACCCGCGCGAAAGCCGACAAGCCGGCCATCCCCAGCTATAATGGCGGCAAGTTCCCTCTGACGACGTTTCTGGCTGATCGTGTGCGCCACATGATCCATGATCCGGACCAGTGGTCAGGCCTGCCTGACCAGGTCCGCGAATGGTTCGAGATCCAGCGTGAGAAGTCGGAAATCCCGCCGCCGGACCATCTTCTGGTCGAGACCTTCCCGCGCGCCGGGCGTCACTACCTCGTCACCTATCCCTTCGAGGGCCGTCTCGCCCACCAGACGCTCGGCATGCTCCTGACACGGCGACTGGAACGCGCCGGGGCCAAGCCGCTCGGCTTCGTAGCCTCCGAATATGCGATGGCGATCTGGGCGATGGAGGATATGGCCGCCCTCGACATGGACGGTCTCTTTCATCCGGACATGCTGGGTGATGATCTTGAGGAATGGCTGGATGAAAGCCCGCTCATGAAACGCACCTTTGCCCAGTGTGCGCAGATTTCGGGCATGATCGCCCGGCGGCTGCCCGGCAAGGAGAAGACCGGCCGCCAGGTCACCTTCTCGACCGATCTGATCTATGACGTGCTGCGCAGCCATGAGCCGGACCATATCCTGCTGCAGGCGGCTCGCCAGGACGCGGCCACGGGTCTGCTCGACATCCGCCGCCTGTCCGACATGCTGAGCCGTATCCGCGGCAAGATCGACCACCGGCCGCTCCAGAAGATCAGCCCCTTCGCTGTGCCTGTCATGCTCGAGGTGGGCCGCGAACGCGTCCATGCGGAAGGCGTCACCGATGCCCTCCTGCAGGAGGCGGAGATGGACATTATCCAGGAAGCGATGGGGCGCTAGCCGCGTCCCATGGTTCGCCTTCGCGCCGGAAATCCGCCGCTAGAACTTCACGCCGCCAGACGCGATCTTCTTATAGGTCTCCGGCGTCACCAGCTCATATCTCCCCGTCTCGGGGTCGGCATACCAGACACGGTCGCCGGCGGCCTCGGGGTCAAATCCCTCTTTTACCAGATCCCTCTTGCGGTACTTGAATGTCGTGGTCGTGGACGCTTCCTGCTGCTCGCGGATGAAGACCGGGACGGCATATTTCGGCAGGCGTGAGGAGAGCTTGTCCAGCACATCCTTGTAATCGAGATAGCCGATGGTCGTGATCGAGGCCATGCCGGCCTTGCCGTCGGTGCCGGGAATTGGCACGCCATAGACATTGGCAGTCTCGACACCCGGAACCCCGGCCAGGGCGTCAGCCACCTCATTGGTCGAGACATTCTCGCCTTTCCAGCGATACGTATCTCCGAGCCGGTCGACAAAATAGATATAGCCGTGATCACCGCGCCGCATCAGGTCGCCGGTCCGGAACCAGGCATCCCCCTCTTCGAAGACACTCCGCAGGATCTTGGCCTCGGAGGCCTGCCGGTCGTGATAGCCTTCAAACCGAGTCGTCATGTCAGAGCCGATCCGGCCGAGAGCTTCGCCGGTCTCACCGCGCCCGGCCCGCACGCACCGGCCATCTTCATCGCGCAGCGGTGCCTCGGTCTCGGGGTCGACTTTCACAAAGGCGATATGGTCGAAATATTTCGCGGCATAGGGCGGGATACGTCCGCAGGCCCCTGTCTCCCCGTCGAAATTCATCAGTTTCACATTGCCTTCGGTCGAGCCGTAGAACTCGATCAGGCGCGGAATATTGAAGCGTTTCCTGAAACTGCCCCAGATTTCCGGGCGAAGACCGTTGCCGAAGCCCTTGCGGACCTTGTGTTTACGCTCCTTGGCGTGGGCGGGCTGGTTCAGCAGGTAACGGCAGACCTCGCCGATATAGACAATTGTCGTCACCCCGAAATCGGCGCAGTCATTCCAGAAGCGGCCGGCAGAGAACTTTTCCCGCAGCAGGACGGACGCGCCCGTATAGAGCGCGATCCCCACTGCGCAGAGCCCGCCCGTGCCATGATAGAGCGGCAGGGTGATATAGACCCGGTCCTTGGCGCTCATCTCCAGCGGGGAGATGAAACTGCGCATCATGTTGCGCACGCGGGCAATCGACATTTTCGCGGCCTTGGGCAGGCCCGTCGTGCCGGACGTGTAGAAATAGAAGCCGATATCCGCATTTGTGAGATGCGCGCGGTGGACGCGGTCCGGCCGGGCGCAGGGCATGGCGGCAAGTTCAGCGGTGAGTGGCTCACCGGCCTTCCCGCCCAGGGTCCAGACGGGTTGGCGGATCTGAACCATTTCCAGTGAGCGGATGGCGCTGTCCTGCTTTGCGCCCGTGATGATCAGCTTCGGTTCAACCGTCTTCAGGGAATGAACCAGCGCTTCGCCGATCAAGTTTGCGTTCACGAGTGCCGGGACGACACCGATTTTCGACAGGCCGAACCAGACCGCGACATAGTCCGGACGGTTCTCCATGAAGAGGGCGACCGTGTCACCTGCCTTCAGGCCCTGGTCCAGCGCCCAGTGCGCCACGCGGTTGGCCTGCTCGTCCAGCTCGCCATAGCTCGTCGTGCGCCCTTCAAAAATGAAGGCGATATTGGCGCGATACGCGTCGACCGCCGCTTCCAGATCGTCTGCCAGAAGCTCGGTCGATTCATTCTTGATCGGGTCGAGCCATTTCTTCGCGCGCAGCAGGATGCGCACGGTCTTGGCTTCGCGCGCAGCGGATTTGATCAGTCCTATCACCATCAAGGCCCTTGCCTCTGGCGCGCGGGGGTGCAGTCTGTTGTCGCTGCTTGCGATCCACGCGCCTGTTTTCAGTCACCTGCGAGAGTGGTAAGCGCGCCTTGGTTAAGGTCTGATGGGAAAGACAATCGAATATGACGAATGCCGTTTCCGGTTTGTTAGAACTTCTCGACGTCGAGCGCCTCGAAGTGGACCTCTTCCGTGGCTTTACGCCCGACGAAGAAGTTGACCGTGAACGCGTCTATGGCGGCCAGGTCATCGCTCAGGCGCTGGCGTCTGCCTATCGCACGGTCGCCGATGACCGGCTCTGCCATTCGCTCCATGCCTATTTCATCCGGCCCGGCGACCCGAAAATCCCGATCGTCTATGAGGTGGACCGTTCGCGCGATGGCGGCAGCTTCACGACGCGCCGAGTCGTCGCCATCCAGCATGGCCAGCAGATCCTCAACATGTCGGCCTCCTTCCACGTGCATGAGGATGGCTGGGACCACCAGCACGAGATGCCAGAGGTCAAGCAGCCCGAAGAGCTGATGTCGCGTCAGGAGCTTGCCGAACAGTTCAAGGACAGGATTTCCGACGACCAGCTCAAACACTGGACGCGGCCTCAGCCCTTCACCATGAAGGAAATCTCCGGCCTCAATCCCTTCAATCCGAAGCCGAAATCGGATGTGAATTATGTCTGGTTCCGCACCGATGGAGAGGTGAAGGCATCCCCGGCGATGCATCACTGTCTGGTCGCCTGGGCCAGCGACATGAACCTTCTCGGCTCCAGCCTGCGTCCCCACGGTCTGCACTGGATCAACAAGGAGCTGATGACCGCCAGCCTCGATCACGCCATCTGGTTTCATGCGCCTGTGCAGGCAGATGAATGGCTGCTCTACGCGATGGACAGTCCCAAGGCCGGAAATGGCCGCAGCTTCAACCGCGGCACCATCTTCACCCGTGAGGGCAAGCTCGTTGCCTCAACCGTCCAGGAAGGCCTGATGCGCAAGCTCAAGCCGCGGAAGTAGGGCCCAGGACCGCGCCTCAATATCGAGCGCGGTCAGGCGATCTGAGGGTCCGTCTCCAGAGCGCGAAGCGGGTGCTTGCAGCACTGTGGCGAGATGAGCCCATGCGGCTCATCGGGCGTGACGCCTGAAAATGGCGGTTCGCGCTCATCCTGTGGCTTGATGCTGCCCCCATCACCCCTTAGCAGCCAGTCCCATGCTTACGATCGACAATCTCACCTACCGGATACAGGGCCGGATCCTGCTCGATAATGCCTCGGCAAAGCTGGCGGCTGGCTGGAAGGTCGGTCTGATCGGCCGCAACGGCACCGGCAAGTCGACCCTCCTGCGGCTCATCCGTGAGTCAGCAGACGACAGCGACGGGTCGATCCGCATCGGCAAGGCTGCCCGGCTCGGCTGGGTCGCGCAGGAGGTGGAAGCCTCCGACCGCACGCTTCTGGATGAGACGCTGGCGGCGCATACAGAGCGCGCCCGTCTCATGCATGAGGCCGAGACCGTCCTCGACCCGCAGGAGCTTGCCAATGTTCATGAACGGCTGACCGCCATCGACGCCTGGTCCGGCGATGCGCGCGCGGCCACCATTCTGAGCGGGCTTGGCTTCTCACAGGCAGACCTTGGCCGCGCCTGCCGGGAGTTTTCCGGCGGCTGGCGCATGCGCGCTGCCCTGGCCGGTGTCCTCTTTGCAGAGCCGGACCTCCTCCTCCTGGACGAGCCGACCAACTATCTGGACCTTGAAGGCGCGGCCTGGCTCGAGACCTATCTGAGGCAGTATCCGCACACCGTCCTCCTCGTCAGCCACGACCGCGAGCTTCTGAACAATGCCGTGACGCATACGCTGGCGCTGGAACACCAGAAGCTCACCGTGCATCCCGGCAATTATGACAGCTGGCAGAAAAAGCGGGCTGAAACGCTCGCCCAGCTTGAGGCGCAGAAGACCAAGCAGGACAAGGAACGCGCCCACCTGCAGAGCTTTGTCGACCGTTTCCGGGCCAAGGCGAACAAGGCGAGCCAGGCCCAGTCGCGCATCAAGATGCTGGAGCGGATGCAGGAAGTTGTCATTCCTCTGGAAGAACGCACGACCCCATTCAATTTCCCGGCGCCGCCTGAGCTCGCCTCGCCGCTTTTCGTTCTGGATGAGGCGGACCTTGGCTATACCGAAGGCCGCCCGGTGCTGCGCGGCGTCCATCTTCGCGTCGACAATGATGACCGGATCGCCATTGTCGGGGCGAACGGGCAGGGCAAGTCGACGCTGGTCAAATCCATTGCCGGGCGTCTGGACCTGCTGGCGGGGAACCGCGTGGCCGCATCCAAGGTCGAGATCGGCTATTTCAGCCAGGATCAGCTTGATGAGCTGAGCGCCGGCGACAATGCCCTCGACCATGTCCGGCGTCTGCGGCCGACAGCGACAGACGGTCAGGTCCGCTCCATTGTGGCGAATATCGGCTTTAACCGCGACAAGGCCGAGACGAAGGTGGAAAAGCTCTCTGGCGGTGAGAAAGTGCGTCTTCTTCTCGGCCTGATGGCGCTGACAACCCCGCACATCATGATCCTGGACGAGCCGACCAGCCACCTTGATATCGACAGCCGCGAGGCGCTGATCCACGCGCTCAATGATTATGAAGGCGCCGTCCTTCTCATTACCCACGACGTCTACCTCGCCGAAGCGACCGCCGACCGTCTCTGGCTGGTCGATCAGGGGCGGGCGGCGCCCTATGATGGCGACCTGTCGGATTACCGAAAGCTGGTGCTGGAAGCAGACCGCAATCGCGGGGCAGAAATCGTGCAGGCGCCAGCCGAGGCGCCGCCTGCGCCCAAACGCTCAGACAGTGAGATCCGACGGGCGACCGCCGACATTCGCAAACGCATCTCCGCCGCAGAGCGCGAGATGGAAAAGCTGCGCGCTGAGCTTTCCGGCATCGATGCCGAACTCGCAGACCCGACGCTCTATGACACCGATCCACAGAAATCAGTCGCTCTCGCCAGGTCGCGGGACCGTCTGAATGCGGCGCTTGCAAAGGCTGAGGAAGCCTGGATCGAAGCCAGTGAAGCCTATGAAGCCGCCGCCGCCAGCTGAGGCCATAATTCGGCCATGGCTTGCAGGCGAGTCTGAGCTTGCCGCCTTTCCTCGCGAGGCGACGCTCCATAGTGTGCTTATCTTGGCAAGTTCCTTTCCAACCCAGCCGGCAGAAGGGTCGTAGAATTGCGCAGTCTCCTGAAAGCGCCCGCCGCAATGCTGTTTACCCTGGCTGCTGTCTTCCTGCCGGCCTGCGATATCGCCCTGCCTGAGGAAAGCGGGGAATATTGCCGCTCCATCACCTTCAGATCGCTGCCCTACACGGTCTGCAGCTTTCGCGCCGACCGCGACGATATCCGCCTTTTTTATGCTGATGAGGATGGCGCGCCCTATCTTCAGTTCGACACGCTTGCCGACGCCCTCGCCGAACGGGGCGAGACCCTGGTCTTCGCCATGAATGGCGGCATGTATCATGAGAACCGTGAGCCGGTCGGCTATCTGCGCGCCGAAGGCGGCGACAGTGCCAATGTGAATACCAATGAAGGCCCCGGCAACTTCCACATGAAGCCGAACGGTGTCTTCTGGGTGGAGGATGGGCGTGCGGGGATTTCGGTTTCGGAAGCCTATATTTCAGAGGGGCGGGACCCGGATTTTGCCACCCAGTCAGGGCCTATGCTGGTCATCGATGGCGAGCTCCACCCGACGATCAATCCGGACGGCACCTCCCGCAAGCGCCGTAATGGCGTGGGGGTCAGCGCCGATGGGCGGACCGTTCATTTCGTCATTTCAGACAGCCTCGTCACGTTTCATGACTTCGCCAGCGTCTTCAGTGACCGGCTGGAGACCCCGAACGCGCTCTTTCTCGACGGTCAGGTCTCGCGCATCTATGCACCGGCCATGAGCCGTAACGAGCAGGGGATGGATATGGGCCCGATAGTCGGTGTGGTGGAGTGAAGGAAATCCGGCTCACCGATGAACGCCGCGATGCGTTGATTGCAGAGCTTCAGACCCTTTTTGCTGTCGAATTCGATGAGCCGATCAGCGATTTTCGCGCCGGCGAGATCATGGACCTCATGCTGAAGACGCTTGGTGCAACGGTCTACAATCAGGCCGTCGAGGATGTGCGCGCCCACCTGCAGGGCAAGCTGGATGACCTTCAGGGAGAGGTTTTCATCAGCGAGGACTAGCCCCCGCACAAAAAAAGCCCGGCGCTTCCTGTATTCCGCAAATGGAAAGACAGGATGAGGCGCCGGGCTTTTAAATGGCGAAGAGCGGAGGACTAGTTGTCGTCGTTCAGCTCGCGCATGGTTTCGTCGACGGCTTCGTCGGTTTCGCGCGCAATTGTGCCTGCCGCTTCTTCTGTCTCTTCGGCGGCGGCGCCCAGAAGCACGTCCATACGTGCGCCAGCCTCTTCAAATGAGCCTTCCACGATACGGAAATAGAGAAGGATGATCAGAAAGATGGCGGCGATCAGAACGATCAGTCCGGATAGAAATCTGCCCATTAGGTAGCCCTCGCAAGTTGGAGCGCCCACAGCCACCCGCTGCGGGCTTCATTCCTGACCCTAACACTTTATTAAGGTTCTAGTTCCAGCGCGCAAGCTTGGACTTTTCAGGTACCGGCCCACATCTGCCCCTATACTTGATCACGCCCCGTCCGGAAGGAATGTAAAATGGCAAGCCTCACCCTCTATGGTCTGAAGAACTGCGACACCTGCAAGAAGGCGATGACCGCGCTGACCGCAGACGGTCACGATGTCACCATGGTCGATATCCGCGCCGAGGTTGACCTGAAGCAAAAGGTCCCGGCCTGGATCGGAGCGGTCGGGGCCGATGCGCTGGTCAACAAGCGCTCGACGACCTGGCGCAATCTTTCCACCGAGGAAAAATCCCAGGTCGAGCAGGATCAGGCAGAGGCGTTGCTTATCGACAACCCGACCCTGATCAAGCGCCCCGTCATCGAAACGGGCGCCGACGTCTATGTCGGCTGGACCAAGGATGTGCAGGCGGTCTTCTAGTCGCCGGCGCCTCTAGACAAGAGCGAACCAGAGACAGCTCAAGGCCGTAGCCAGCATCACCAGCAGCGTCAGCAATGTGCCCCACATCCGGCCGGGGCTGCCGCCGCTGGACCCGCTGAGCCCCACCGCATGCAGGACGCGCCCGAGGAGAAACAGGGCGCCCAGGGCATGGATGAGCCAGACCGGCGCGGCCAGTGCGCCGAGGCCCAGCAGGCCGATCAGCGTCACGGGGACGTCCTCGACGGCATTGCCCTGCGTGCGCTGGGCGCGCTGAAGGCGTTCATTGGCGCCGTCGCCAAACATGATCTTTTCCGACATTCGAACGCGGCCAACCAGGCCTTTCAGGACAATGAAAAGCAGGATGAACAGGCCGGTATAAAGCACGGCAGTCTGCATTGATGTCATTTCCGAACCCTCCCTAAAGGCTCTGTCTAATCACGCCAGACCACAGGTTCCGTCAAGCGAAAGCCGGAATCGTTCAAGTTGATTCGGAACGGTTTTGCCGACGCATTCGTTGTCTTCCCGACACAATCTGAAGGAGACCACCTATGAAAAAACTTCTCACAGCACTCGCCACAACGACCGCTCTTGCAACGGCGCCGGCCCTTGCCATCCCGCAGATGGATCAGGACACCGACGCGCAGGCCGAGGCTGAAATGGACGCCACGGTCGAGATGGAAGAGACCGACACCTATGATGAAACCTCGGACATGGACGCTGACGTCGAAGCCGACGTCGATACCGATACCGATATGTCCGACGACATGGACGAGATGGATGAGGAAGCAGACGCACCGACGCCGCCCAAGCCGGACGTCGATGCTGAGGCTGATGCCGACGTAGATGTCGAAACGGACATGGATACCGACGCCGACACATCCACCGAGATGGATACCGACACGACCACGCCGGACATGAGCGACGAAGCCGACACGGACACCGAAGAGATGTCCACCACCGGCACCGACGCCAATGCCGCCGCCACCTCGCGCATCACGCAGGGCGACGCTGGCAACACCCAGTCGACCTCGACCACCGAGGCGAGCGATGCGGAGACCGAAGACTTCGTTCGTGAGACGAGCAGCAGCATGCCGAGCAATGAGCTTGGTGCTTCGATGGCCGTTCAGCTCTTCCTGTCGATCGATGACGATGGCAACGGCTACGTCTCGCAGTCAGAGTGGAGCGACTGGCAGAACCGTTCGGGCGTTTCCGACGATCTGTTCGGCAAATACGACGCTGATAGCGATGGCGACATTGAGCTCAGCGAATACCTGAAGACCTATGACGCTTCCTAATCGTCAGTAGGCGACCACAGAGAAAGCCCGCCCGCGTGGCGGGCTTTTTTGTGCGCGGTATGGAGGAGTTGCGGGGCGCCTTGGCACAACGCTAGGAAAAGACCCATGCTGATTGCTTTCAACAAACCCTTCGGCGTGCTCTCGCAGTTTACCGACAAGGCAAATGCAGACTCGCCGCGCCAGACCCTGTCGGACTTCATCGACCTGCCGGGCGTTTACCCCGCCGGACGTCTCGACCGCGACAGCGAGGGGCTTCTCCTGCTCACCGATGACGGAAAGCTTCAGGCGCGCATCGCCGACCCCAGGCACAAGATGGAAAAGACCTATTGGGCGCAGGTTGAGGGCGACCCCGATAAGGCATCGCTGGAGGCCTTCCAGCGCGGCCTCGATCTCAAGGATGGCCGCACTCGGCCCGCAGGCGCGCAGATCATCGATGAGCCGCCCCGCCTCTGGGCGCGCGATCCCCCGATCCGTTACCGCAAATCTGTGCCTGATTGCTGGCTCGAGGTCCGCCTCCGCGAGGGCAGAAACCGCCAGGTTCGCCGCATGACCGCCGCCATCGGCCACCCGACCCTCCGCCTCATCCGCGCCCGGATCGGGGACTGGTCGCTGGACGGCCTGCAGCCGGGTGAGTGGCGGAAGGTTTATTAGCTCCCGGCAACGTTCTAAAAAATTCGAGATGTATAAATTATTCTATCTATGCGATAACTCTGGCTGACATCTAGGGGATCTAATTGGATGGATATAACAACGCTGCGCAACTTATATGGCCGTGCGAGAATTGACGACCGTCAAGTTAATGAACTCATTGGGCTGGCTCATGGAATCATCGCTGATGGCAAGGTCAACCAAGCTGAGGCCGAATATTTGTACAAATGGTTGGCGGCCCATAAGGATGCGACGGAGAACACCGTCGTCACTATCCTCTTCGACAGAATTAGGAACTACCTAGAAGACGACGTCCTGGATCAGGACGAAGCGGAAGAACTTTTCGAAACTTTGCGGGCCTTCGCTGGAGGAGACTACGAAATTGGCGAAGCGCAAAAATCAACTTCTCTGCCGTTCTGTCAGCCCGTTCCCGATATTGCCTTCAATGGTAATCGATTCTGCTTCACCGGCACCTTTGGCTTTGGAAGTCGAAGGCAATGTGAGCAGGCAGCGCTCGAGGTTGGAGCCATAGCCGGATCGTTGACTAAGACCACCAGATTCCTCGTCATTGGAGCATATGCTACAGAGAGCTGGGCTCACTCCAGCTATGGAAGAAAGATTGAAAAGGCTGTCGGCATGCGAAGTTCCGGTCTGCCCATTTCCATAATTAGCGAAGCGCATTGGGTTGAGGCACTTCGAGCGAACTAAGTTTGGCAGAGCGTGCCTTTGCGCTAGCTACTGATTGGACTGGCCAAGCTATAGCAAAGGACCTCACCCATGCGCATTCTCAGCCTCCTTGCCGCGTCCACCGCGCTCACGCTCACCGCCCATGCGGGCGAAACCGTCACCTATGAGGTCGATGGCACGGCCTATGAAGGCTATCTCGCTGAGGCGACGCGCGACTCCAAAGGTCTCGTTCTTATCATTCATGACTGGGGCGGCCTCGACGATTATGAAAAGACCCGCGCCGAGATGATTGCCGACGAAGGATATGACGCCTTCGCCGTCGACCTTTATGGCAAGGGAAATCGTCCGGACACGACCGAAGCGCGCAAGGAACTGGTCGGCCAGCTCTACAATGACCGCGACACCATGCGCGCGCGCATCCTCGCCGGCATGGCGCAAGCGCGCGAGCAGACGGGTGATCAGCCGGTGATTGTCATGGGCTATTGCTTCGGCGGCGGCGCAACGCTTGAGCTTGCCCGCTCCGGCGAGGGAGAGAATATTGCCGGGTTCGCCACCTTCCATGGCAGTCTCGACGCGCCAGAAGGGGCCGACTATTCCGCAGCGCCGGCCCCAATCCTCATCATGCATGGCGGCGCCGATAGCGGCATTCCCAATTCGCTCGCCGCCGAGGCGGCAGACATGATGGAACAGGCCGGCATCACCTATGAGGTGCAGATCTATTCCGGCGCGCCGCATGCCTGGACCGTGTTCGGCTCGGACCGCTATCAGGAACTCGCCGACAGGAAGTCCTGGGACGCCTTCATGGACTTCACCGAGCGCTACCTTGAAGGCGACGAGGACTGATTTTCAGGCCTCGACGCGCAGTTTCCCGTCAGGAATTCATTTGGGGCTGACAGTGCCCCATTCATGGGCCGGGTGAGGCCCGCAGCAAAGCCTGACCGGCACCCCACATTTTGCCAATAAACTTGATGTCATACCCCTGCGGGGGCATGCGGGTCCCGTATGCCCTTGCTTTAGTGCCCTCACTTCAATTCAGGGGGAGGGCACACATGCTCAAATACATAATTCTGCTTCCGTTCGCAGGTCTGGCCGCCACAGCCTGCACCAGCACGACATCGCTTGGCAGCTCTCAGGAGCTTGCGCCCCGCCTCGTGGCGAGCCAGCCGGGCGACGCGGATATGGAGTGCGACGCACTCAGCACCGAAATTGCCGAGATGGATGCGCTTATGGCGCAGTCTGTCCAGAATGCCGGCAACGCGGAAACATCTGGCGCCACTGCCAGTGCCGCTGCGGGCGCAGCAACCGACGCAGCCCTGTATAGCGGCGCTCTCGTCCGCGTTCCGGGGCTGGGCTTCGCGGCGAATGCCGCGAAGGGGGTGGCCCAGCGCAATGCGCAGGCCGAGGCCGAGCGTCAGGCCGAAAACGCACGCACGGCAGAACTGCGCCGCACAGCGCTCATGGGGATATATGCGGGCAAAGGCTGCTAAAGGGGGCTCTGCCGGCTCCAGCCTTGCCTAAAGCATCATCGCGCGGCGCCGGGCCTGGTTCAGGCTGGGCGCCGCGCAACTTTCAAAAGAATGACGGAAGGGCGGCCTAGTCGTCGAAGTTTGGCTGGCCATTGGAGGCTGACAGCCCGCCATCGACGGGCAGGATGACCCCGCTGACAAAGCCGGCATCCGGCCCGGCCAGGAAGGCCATCACGCTAGCGACTTCTTCCGGCTCGGCGGCGCGTTTCATCGGGATCCGGTTCTTCACCATCTCCATCTTCCGCTCATCCTCGCGGATGCCTTCCGACATGCTGGTCCGGGTGACGCTTGGCGCCACGGCGTTGACGCGCACGCCATGCTTGCCGAGGTCCAGCGCCATGGCCCGCGTCATGTTCGTGACTGCGCCCTTGGAGGTGTTGTAGCCGAACATCTTCCAGTCGCCGCCGATACCGGACACCGATGAGGTGTTCACAATCGATCCCTTTGCTTCTTTCAGGTGCGGCACGGCTTCGGTCACCGTGTTGAAGATGCCGGTCACATTCACCGACATGATCTTCTCGAAATCCTCCAGCGTCAGCTCGCCGGGGCGGCCCATTTCGGCAACGCCTGCATTATTGATGAGGCAATCCAGTGCGCCGAACCTGTCCACGGTCTCGCTAATAAGATGGGCAGCGTCATTCTTGTTCGACACATCGCCGTCGATCACCAGTGTGCGTTCGCCCGGCAGGTCGCCTGCCACCTTCTCCAGCTTCTCGCGGGTGCGCCCGCTCAGGACGACATTCCAGCCATCTTCGGAAAAGCGCCGTGCTGCCGCTTCGCCGATGCCGGAGCCTGCGCCTGTGATGATTACGGTCTTTGTCTTGGTCATGGTGGGTCCTTTGCTTCGCCGGGCGCGTCTTTCGCGGCGCGCTCTGTTGAAAAACCTACGTTGCCCGCGCGGCAGCGTTCCGGCGCGGCTGAGAATCCCGCCTTGTTCACGCGTCTGCGGTCGGCCTGCCCGGCCATTCTGCGGCTTCCCTTCGGGGCGTCATGAGACTAGACCCCCCGTCATGTCTCTTGTCGGTCTCATTGGCGGGGTCAGCCCCGAAGCCACGAAAATCTATTATGAGCTTCTGAATGCTCATGCCCGCAGCCGTCATGGTGGTCAGCATTCGGCGCGCTGCCTCTTCTTCATGCTCGATTACGGCGTGATGATCGGCCACTATCATGATGAGAACTGGGACGCGTTCCGCGCCGAAGTCGTCAAGGGGGCTGAGGCCCTGAAGGCGGCTGGCGCAGACGCCATCGCCATCACCTCCGGCACAACCCATGTCGCCGCCGAAGCGGTGGCAGGCGCGACCGGCCTTCCCGTCATCCATATGCTCGACAGCCTCTCCGACGCGATGATGGCGAAAGGTGTGGCGAGCCCGCTCCTCTTCGGCACGCCCTGGGTCATGAGCGGCGATTTCTTCGCCCCCGCGCTGGCGCAGCGCTTTCCTGGCACGCCGGTCATCCCATCGGCGCAAGACCGCGATCTCATCGGCCGCGTCATCTTCGATGAGCTTGTCGAGGGCGTGGTGAAGGACAGCTCGCGTGAAGACCTGACCGCCATGATTGCCTGCTATGCCGATCAGGGCGCGGACGGCGTCATCCTTGGCTGTACAGAGCTTTGCATGATCCTGTCGGAAGGCGACGGTCCGCTGCCTGTCTTCTCCACCACGCATATTCACGCAGAAGCGGTCGATGCGTGGATCGGTAAGGCCGGCGTCTAGAGCGCGGCCTTCAGGAAAGCGACCGTCTTCGGCCAGTTGTCCAGCTGCGCGGCCCGGTTGCTCGCGCGTGTGCCGCCCCAGTCGAGCGGCGCATCGGCTGTTTCCGGGTCGAGCCTGTCTGCAGGCTTTCCGCCCACTCCGTGTCCGGCCTCGGGATAGGAAAGAACTGTCACCTCCGGCCCGTCCATGGCCCCGGCGCGTGCCTGGACCGCCTCGGCCATCGGACAGCTTGGCCAGAGCGCATCCGACCCGCCGCAGACAAGAAACACCGGCGCCTCAATACGCCCGACCTCGATCATCGTCTCGGGATGCGCATCGACCGCGTCCAGCCCGTTGGCATAGAGCGAATAGAGCCCGGTCTCATAGTCGAAGGCGCCATAGGGCAGTGCGGGGTAGGGCGAGCCATTCAGCGACCAGGACGCCTCTGGCTCCCGCCCGTCAAAGTCCCAGTTGATGCCGGTCCACGAGACGCTGGACGGGACAATGGCCACAACCGCTTCCAGCTCCGGGTGGCGTGTCGCCGTGATCAGCGCGGCTTCTGCGCCCTTCGACGTGCCATAGATGCCGACCCGGCCAGCATCCACCTCGCCGCGCGCGAACAGCCACTCCAGCGCGGTGTCGAACCGTTCCAGCGGCACCAGTTCCAGATTCTGCTCCTGACCCTCGAACCGGTAGAATGAGAGATGCAGCACGCTGATGCCCTCCTCACGCAGCGCTTCGGCTTCAACAGCGACCCCCTCGCTGAGCCCGCCCTCAGACCCGCCCACCATCAGGAGTGCCGGTCCTGGCATGTTCGCCGTCGCCGCAGGGTAATAGTTCGCGATAAGGCCCGGTTCGCGGATTTCGATGACGTCCGTCATTCGGGCAGGAGGGGCCTCTGCCGTGACCGGCTCGGGTGCTGGCGCCGCCTGACAGGCCGACAGAACGGCGACGGACAGGAGGCCAGCTGCAAGGTAAAGGGACTGGATAAAACGCATCATGACCTCCGGGAAGCGCGATTGAACCAAGATGACCGCCTCGCACGAGCGGTGCGCCGCGTCCACTTGCCAGATGCGGCTTTTATAGGTAGCGCCGCCCTCTTGAGACAGGGAGCTTGCCATGACCGCGCCGTCCACCATTACCATACCGGCCCAGTTCAACGGCCCGCCCGGCAGCGGGAATGGCGGCTATTCCGCAGGGCTTCTGGCCCGGCACCTGGACGGCCCGCATACGATCCGCATCAATGCGCCGATCCCGCTGGAGATCCCGCTCACCATTGCCTCTGACGACGACAACACAACGCTCCATTCCGGCGACACCCTCATCATGACGGCCCGGCCCGAAGCGCCTGCCATCGCGCCGCGGCCTGCGCCCGGCTTTGAAGCAGCCAGGGCGGCCAGTGAGCACCCGCGCCCCTTCGGTGCCGGTGAAATGTCGGTCTGTTTTGTCTGCGGGCGTGGCCGCGCGCCCGGAGAGGGTCTGCGCATCTTCTGCGGTCAGCTCGAAGATCCGGAAACCGCGGCAACTGTCTGGACCCCGCACGAGACATTTGCAGACCAAGACGGCCTCGTTCGCCCCGAGATCATCTGGAGCGCGCTCGACTGCCCCGGCGGCTTCTCCCTGCCCGATGTCGACCGTGCGCTGCTGGGAGAGATGAATGCGAATATCCTCAGTCGGCCACCTGTGGGCGAACCCCTGATCATCGCCTCATGGCGCACCGGCGGAAAGGGCCGCAAACATTTTGCCGGCACCGCGCTTTATAAGAAAGACGGCACCCTCCTCGCCCACGCCGACACCCTCTGGTTCGCGGTCGATACGGCGCAGTTCGAAGCCAACGCCTGAGCCCCTACCGGCTCGCATGCGGGAAGAGCTGCCGGTGGCGCGCGCAGATTTTCGGCCAGAGCGCGGTGAGCTGCGGCTCCTCAAGGCCGAAGACCTCGCTCAATACTTCTGACAGCTCATCCGGCGACGCCAGAATGCGCTGCTCGCTGCGCCCCGGCATCTGCGTCTCCAGAACGCGCCCGCGCAGGATATGATATTTGGTGCCGCGCCGGATCTTGGCCGACAGCGTCTTGTAGAAAATGCTGTTCGGGTCACTGATCTGCCAGGCATGGCGGGCGGCCAATAGGGCCTCGTCCGCCGCTTCCGGCCGGAAATCATAGCTCGTCACAGAGCCGGGCCCGCCCTCATGCAGGCGCCAGTAGCCATCCTCCGTCCGCGCCATCGCCATACGCACCGGCGCATGATTGCTCACCCCGTCTTCCAGCGGTATCGCGCGCACCTGTGAGCTGCCAAAGCCGACATCGGCGAGATAGTCGCGGTCCAGCCGCACGAGCAGGGCGAGGTGATTGCCCATCGCCTCATCGCCGAGAGACGCCCGCCGCACGCCCGCAGCGATACGTGTCACCTCGAAGCCGACCTCAGACAGCGCCCAGCCGAAGACGGCATTCATCTCATAGCACCAGCCGCCCTTGCGCCGCGTGACGATCTCGTCATAGGCCGCCTCCAGTGACAGCGTCACCGGCCGCCCGGCATGAACGTCCAGATTCTCGAACGGCACCGTATTCACATGCGCCTCGTGCAGCGCATCCAGCGTCGCAAGGTCCACCCGAACCGGGCCGGCATGGCCAATGCGCTTCAGATAGGCGTCGAGGTCCAGCGTCATCGCCCGTCAATGCAGGAGGTGGCGGACACAGGCAAGACGCGCTCACCATCGCCCCTTTCCGAAACCGCCGCTTTCCTTTACGGTCCTCCCATCCGAGGGGCGCGTCACGGAAAGCGCTGAGATCGGGCTGAAGGTTCAAGTCTGCTCATCCTGAGCGAAGTCGAAGGACGAGCAGACGGCAAACCGCGCCGCCCGAGCACCCTTAGAACCTGATCCGGGGAATCTCCGCTAATGGAGGTGGCCGGCGTAGGAACGGAAAAACCGCGCGCCCCCGGGTCTCAAACCATTTGGAGAGACCCAACATGAACAAGCCCACCAGCCAGTCTGACTTCCAGACCCCCACTGTCACCACCGGCGCGCTGCCTGCCAGCCGCAAGGTCTATACCCATCCAAAGGCCGACCCGACCCTGTCGGTGCCGCGCCGCCTGATTGACCTGCACCCCTCCGCGAATGAAGAACCGGTGCCGGTCTATGACACGTCCGGCCCATATTCCGACCCGTCGGTCAGTATCGATGTCGAGAAGGGCCTTGCCCGCCACCGCACCGACTGGGTGCTCGAACGCGGCGGCGTTGAGGAATATGAAGGCCGCGATGTGCGCCCGGAAGACAATGGCGGCGCCTCCGGCAAGCATCTGGCCCGCGCCTTCCCGGCGCGTCACCGCCCCCTCAAGGCCGTCAATTTCGACCCGACCGGCAGCGTCACCCCAAACCCGAACCGCACCGACGCGGACCGCGAAGCCAATCGCAAGCCCGTCACCCAGTATGAGTTCGCCCGTGCCGGCATCATCACCAAGGAGATGATCTACGTCGCCGAGCGCGAAAATCTCGGCCGTCAGGAAATGCTGGAAAACGCCGAGGCTCAGATCGCGCAGGGCGAGAGCTTCGGCGCTGAGATCCCGCCCTTCATCACGCCCGAATTCGTGCGCGACGAGATCGCCAAGGGCCGCGCCATCATCCCGGCCAATATCAACCACCCGGAGCTTGAGCCGCAGATCATCGGCCGCAACTTCCTCGTCAAGATCAACGCCAATATCGGCAACTCGGCCGTCACCTCATCTGTCGAGGAAGAAGTCGACAAGATGGTCTGGGCGACGCGCTGGGGCGCCGACAATGTCATGGACCTCTCCACCGGTCGCAACATCCACAACACGCGCGAATGGATCATCCGCAACAGCCCCGTGCCCATCGGTACCGTGCCGATCTACCAGGCGCTGGAAAAGGTCAACGGCGTCGCCGAGGACCTCACCTGGGAGGTCTACCGCGACACGCTCATCGAACAGGCCGAGCAGGGGGTGGACTATTTCACCATCCATGCGGGCGTGCGCCTCGCCTATATCCACCTCACCGCCAAGCGCGTCACCGGCATCGTCTCGCGCGGCGGCTCGATCATGGCGAAATGGATGCTCGCCCACCACACAGAGAGCTTTCTCTACACCCATTTCGAGGAGATCTGCGACATCATGCGCGCCTATGATGTCTCCTTCAGCCTTGGCGATGGCCTGCGCCCCGGCTCCATCGCGGACGCCAATGACGCGGCCCAGTTCGCAGAGCTGGAGACCCTCGGTGAGCTCACCAAGATCGCCCACGCCAAGGGCTGCCAGGTGATGATCGAAGGGCCGGGCCACGTCCCGATGCACAAGATCAAGATCAATATGGACAAGCAGCTGCGCGAATGCGCCGAGGCGCCCTTCTACACGCTGGGGCCCCTCACCACAGACATCGCGCCCGGCTATGACCACATCACCTCCGGCATCGGCGCGGCGATGATCGGCTGGTACGGCACGGCCATGCTCTGCTACGTCACCCCGAAAGAGCATCTCGGCCTGCCGGACCGCGACGATGTGAAAGTCGGCGTCATCACCTACAAGCTCGCCGCCCACGCCGCAGACCTCGCCAAGGGCCACCCGGCCGCGCAGATCCGCGACGACGCGCTATCGCGGGCCCGCTTCGAGTTTCGCTGGGAGGACCAGTTCAACCTCTCCCTCGACCCCGAAACCGCCCGCGACTATCACGACCAGACCCTGCCGAAAGAGGCCCACAAGGTCGCCCATTTCTGCTCCATGTGCGGCCCGAAATTCTGCTCCATGAAGATCACGGCCGAAGTGCGCGACTATGCGGCCGGCATGACGGATAATGAAAAGGCCGACCTTGAACGCCAGGCGAAAGAGGCCGAAGAGGGGATGAAGGCCAAGAGCGCGGAATTCATGGCGCAGGGCGCTGAGATTTATGTGGAGCGGGAATAAACGACGAGCAGGTTCCGAAAGATATGAACGGCACTCCGGCTGAGAATAGACTTTTGCAATGGGCTGAACCCAAGAGACTTGGGTTCAGCATGACTAGCGGCGACACTGCGGCCTCTGAGCGAATTGCAGCACTCCATGAGGAGTTAATTGCAGGGCGTAAGGAAGACGTAGATTTCTCGCTAACGACCAACAGTCTAATTTCGATGTGCAAAGAGATAATTTTCGACATCAAAGACGGAAATTATATCTTTCATGCGATAGCCTTTAACTTAAACGGGTCCTACCTTGAGTTGGAAATTTGTCATCTTTTCGACATATATCCAACGTCTAGCGAGGGTGCTACCGACGAGGAGGAAGCTGTTGATATTTTAGCAATAGCAGCTCTTGAGGATGTACCTGTTTATCCCAACACCGCTGAAGTCGTTGGAGCGCTTGCGGACCTTCACAGGAAGCTAATCGTCGATGGGTTCACAGCCCCAAACGAATCTGGGGACAGGGTTAGGCTTCAATTCGCAAAACGCCCCACAACCGAATTGCTCGATATAAATCGAATAATGGATTTAAAGTTGAGCACGCCAATATTTGCGGCTGAGGTTGAGATTATAAGAAGGGTGGCGATTGAAGAAATATCGAAGCTTAGTCGAGCGGAGGCCGTGCTTTCAAAGATAGATATTGCTGTTTCAGAGCTTTCGAAGGAAATAAGCAGTAAGAATAGAAATGAAAATGCCATTCAATTATGTATAACTAAGCATCCAATATTACTTGGTCTTGACTACGAAAAAATTATACCAAAGCACAAGCTCGGTGCTGAATATGAAATGGACTATGCGGCTGAAAAGTATTCAAGAACATACGACCTAATTGAAATTGAGTCGTCAGTCTTGCAAATTTATACAAAAGCGGGAAATCCCTCCTCTCACTTAGTTCATGCTGAGCAACAAGTGTTGGATTGGTTGTCTTGGGTCGAGGCACATAATTCCTACGCAGCCAAGGGATTGCCCGAGATTTCTTCCCCAAAGGGGATCGTAATCATTGGCCGATCTTCGGATCTCACTGAAAGCGATACCCTGAAACTGCGTCATCGAAACGCAATGTGGGGCGGGAAGATACAGATATTTACTTACGATCAAATTCTTGAGCGAGCCGTTGGTGTGCGAGAGAGGCTCATATCGGAAAGATAGTTTCGCCGTAGGGCGGGATGACATCCCGCCCTACGGCGCCCTACATTGCCGCTATGACCGACACATCCAGCACCTCATCCCGCCTCGATGAGCTCGAAATCCGTATCGCCCATCAGGACCAGACGATTGAAGACCTGAACGCGGCTATCACGGCGCAGTGGAAGCTGATCGACCGGCTGGAGCGGCAGGTGGTGCGCCTGGCTGAGCGGGTCGCCGACAGCGAACAGGCCGTCAGCGAAGCCGCCCCGGTCAACAGGCCGCCGCCGCATTATTAAGGGGAAGTTATGCGTTCCCCTCCCCCGCGGGAGAGGGGCTAGGGGTGAGGGGGAGCCACCTCGCATCAGGCAAAGCACCAGCAGTGATGCGCCCTTTCTCGTCACTGCAAACCTTGGCGCGTGCCGATAGGCCGTATCCCCTCATCCCCGGCCCTTCTCCCGGTGGGAGAAGGGTGAAGAGGAAATCCATCC
>NZ_CAXFSW010000012.1:0-71094 GCF_964005855.1 uncultured Henriciella sp. | reverse complement strand
CGATCGTGCCGATGTTTACGTGCGGCTTGTTCCGCGCAAACTTCTCTTTGGCCATCGGGCCTCTCCTTCATTTCCAACGTCAGTCAGTTATGTGAATGCACCGCACCGGACCTCAAGGCCCGGTGCGGGACGTCTCGTTTATCAGCCGGCGAGATCCTGAACGATCTTCTGGGCTTCGGCTTTCGGGACTTCGGCATAGTGGTCGAAGACCATGGTGAACTGGGCCCGGCCCTGCGACATGCCGCGCAGGTTACCGACATAGCCGAACATGTTCACCAGCGGCACGAAGGCACCGATCACGACGGCATTGCCGCGCGGGTTCGAGCCCTGGATCTGGCCGCGACGGGAGTTCAGGTCACCAATGATATCGCCCATATACTCTTCCGGCGTCACGACCTCGACCTTCATCATCGGCTCCATGAGCTTCGGGTCAGCCTGGGTGCGCAGTTCGCGGAAAGCAGCGCGCGATGCGATTTCGAAGGCGAGAACCGAGGAGTCCACATCGTGGAACTTGCCGTCGACGAGAACCGCCTTGAAGTCGGTCACAGGATAGCCGGCCAGAAGACCGTTTTCCTTGGCCTGGTTGAGGCCTTTCTCAACGCCCGGAACGTATTCCTTCGGCACCGAGCCACCAACGATCGCGCTTTCGAACACGAAACCGGACCCGGCTTCGAGCGGCTCGAACTGGATCTTGACCTCGGCGAACTGACCCGAACCACCCGACTGCTTCTTGTGCGTATAGGTGATTTCGGTCGGACGGCCGATGGCTTCGCGATAGGCGACCTGCGGCTGGCCGATGTTAGCTTCGACCTTGAATTCGCGCTTCAGACGGTCAACCAGGATGTCGAGGTGAAGCTCGCCCATACCTTTCATGATTGTCTGGCCGGATTCGATATCGGTCTCGACGCGGAAGGACGGGTCCTCGGCAGCCAGACGCTGCAGGCCGATGGACATCTTCTCCTGGTCGGCCTTCGATTTCGGTTCAACAGCGATCTCGATCACCGGATCGGGGAAGGTCATCGTCTCAAGAACGACCGGATCGGACTTGTCGCAGAGCGTGTCGCCCGTCGTGGTTTCCTTGAGGCCGGCGAGCGCGATGATGTCGCCAGCGAAGGCTTCCTCGATTTCCTCGCGGTTGTTCGAGTGCATCATCATCATGCGCCCGATACGCTCCTGCTTGCCCTTGGTGGAGTTCAGCATGGAGCCGCCCTTGGAGACGGTACCGGAATAGATACGCACAAAGGTCAGCGAACCGACAAAGGGGTCGTTCATGATCTTGAAGGCAAGACCGGAGAACGGCTCATTGTCGTCTGCATGACGGGCAATATTGCGGACTTCGTCGTCGTCGCCCGGCTTGAAGCCCATATAGGCAGGCACGTCGAGCGGGCCTGGAAGATAGTCGATCACGGCGTTCAGCATCGGCTGGACGCCCTTGTTCTTGAACGCAGAACCAGCGAGCACCGGAACGAAGGACATGGACAGCGTGCCCTTACGGATCAGAACGCGGAGCTCGGACTCGGTTGGCTCGGTGCCTTCGAGGTAAGCTTCCATGGCCGCTTCGTCTTGCTCCACAGCCAGCTCGACGAGCTCTGCGCGCATTTCTTCGGCTTTGGCTTTCAGGCTATCGCGAACATCGCGAACGACCCATGATGCACCAAGGTCAGAGCCTTCCCAGACCCATTCCTTCATGGTGACGAGATCCACAGCGCCTTCCAGCTCGTTTTCCGAACCGATCGGAAGCTGGATAGGTGCAGGGATCGCGCCCGTGCGTTCCTTGATCATCTTCACGCAGTTGAAGAAGTCAGCGCCGGTCTTGTCCATCTTGTTGACGAAGACGATGCGCGGAACCTTGTAGCGGTCGGCCTGGCGCCAGACGGTTTCGGTCTGCGGCTCGACACCGGCATTGGCGTCCAGAACACAGACAGCGCCGTCGAGAACGGCCAGCGAACGCTCAACCTCAATGGTGAAGTCGACGTGCCCAGGCGTGTCGATGATATTGAAGCGGAACTTGGCTTCTTCAGGCGTGTCGCCATAGAGGCCGGTCGGCGTGTTGCCATCTTCGGTGCGGAACCAGAACGTGGTTGTCGCAGCCGACGTAATCGTGATGCCGCGCTCCTGCTCCTGTTCCATCCAGTCCATGGTGGCAGCGCCATCATGGACTTCGCCGATCTTGTGGGAACGGCCGGTGTAGAACAGGATGCGCTCGGTCGTCGTCGTCTTGCCAGCATCAATGTGGGCCATGATGCCAAAGTTACGATAGCGCTCCAACGAGTATTCGCGGGCCATGGGATTACCTTTTTGTCTTGTTCCGGGAGGAACGGATCGAATGTGTTACCAGCGGTAGTGGGAGAAGGCGCGGTTGGCCTCGGCCATGCGGTGGGTATCTTCCCGCTTCTTCACAGCCGTGCCGCGGCCTTGCGAGGCGTCGAGCAGCTCACCGGCCAGACGCTCACGCATCGTGTTCTCATTCCGCGAGCTGGCAGCCGAAGCGAGCCAGCGGATCGCGAGGGCCTGACGGCGCTCCGGACGGACTTCGACCGGCACCTGATAGGTTGCACCACCAACGCGGCGCGAACGGACTTCGACAGCTGGCGAAATGGCTTCGAGCGCGGCGTGAAAGACCTCGACCGGGTCCTTCTTGGCCTTTTCCTCGACAAGGTCGAAGGCACCATAGACGATGCGCTCGGCGGTGGATTTCTTACCGTCCAGCATGATCTGGTTCATGAACTTCGAAATAACGATGTCCTTGAACTTCGGATCAGGCAGAACCTGGCGTTTTTCGGCGCGGTGACGACGTGACATGTTCTCTCGACCCTTATTTCGGTTTCTTCACGCCGTAATGCGAGCGGCGTTGCTTACGGTTCTTGACGCCCTGGGTATCGAGGACGCCGCGCAGGATGTGGTAGCGCACACCGGGAAGGTCCTTCACACGACCGCCACGGATCAGCACAACGGAGTGCTCCTGGAGGTTGTGACCTTCGCCTGGAATATAGCAGAGCGACTCAAAGCCGGTCGTCAGACGGACCTTCGCGACCTTACGAAGCGCGGAGTTCGGCTTCTTTGGCGTCGTCGTATAGACCCGCGTGCAGACACCGCGGCGTTGCGGATTGCCTTTCAGGGCCGGGGTTTTCTGGCGCGCAGGCTTTGGCTTGCGCGGATGGCGAATGAGCTGTTGAATCGTGGGCATGAGGGCCTTTTTGACTGCTTTCTAACTTGGCCCCATCGGACCAGTTCAAACCAAGATAGCCCGACGGGGCCATTCCTGACCCGGTCGGACCACCAATTCCGTACTATGCCGGCCTGACGGAAGCCCTTCGGCCTGCCGGAAGCGATAAACCTATCGCCTCAGCCAGCGTTCGGCGCGTGTTAAGACCCTGCACACGTCCCGTCAAGTGTTTGGGACGGGACGTGCTGCGATAGGGTCTTTTGCAACTGCAACTATTCAGCGGCGTCAGGTGCCGGAAGAGCTGCAGCTGCCTTTTCAGCGGCTTCGCGGCGCTTGGCCTTGAGCTTCTGGTCGCGCTGCGCGGCAACGCGCCGGAAGTTGCGCATGCCACCGCCGGTACCGGCCGGGATAAGACGGCCGACGATGACGTTTTCCTTGAGACCTTCGAGCGTATCGACCTTGCCCTGAAGGGCTGCTTCGGTCAGTACGCGCGTCGTCTCCTGGAAGGATGCCGCAGAGATGAAGCTGCGGGTCTGCAGGGACGCCTTGGTGATACCAAGGAGCACCGGCACGCCTTCAGCCTCACGCTGGTCCTGCTTGCGCGAGCGGCGGACCGCTGCGTTCGCTTCTTCCAGCTCAAGCAGGTCGACATGTTCGCCCTTGAGAAGCGTCGTCGTGCCCGGATCAGTGATTTCGATCTTCTGCAGCATCTGGCGAACGATCACCTCAATGTGCTTGTCGTTGATCGGAACACCCTGCAGGCGATAGACCTTCTGGACCTCGTCGACGAGGTAGTCAGCCAGCGCCTCGATGCCCAGCGAGCCGAGGATGTCCTGCGGCGCCGGGTTACCATCGACAAGGTATTCACCGCGCCGAATGAAGTCGCCATCCTGGAACGAGATACGCTTGTTCTTCGGAACGAGGTATTCGACAGGCTCGACGCCCTCTTCTTCCGGGATGATGCCGATCTTGCGCTTGTTCTTGTAGTCGCGCAGGTACGACACACGTCCGTCAATATCGGCGATGACCGCATTGTCTTTCGGACGGCGGGCTTCGAAGAGCTCGGCAACACGCGGCAGACCACCTGTGATGTCCTTGGTCTTCGCACCGCCGGTCGCGGTCCGTGCGAGACTGTCGCCGGAACCGACCTCATCGCCGTCATTGACCGAGAGGATCGCGCCCGGCGAAAGCAGGTAGCGGGCCTCTGTGCCGTTCGGAAGCGTCTTCGCCTCGCCTTTCTCATCGGTAATCAGGACAGCCGGGCGAAGCTCGTTGCCCTTGCTGCCGCGATAGTCGACGATCACGCGGGACGAAATGCCGGTCGCCTCGTCGGTCTCCTCACGGGCCGACATGCCATCGACAACGTCGATCAGCTTGGCGACACCGGAGATTTCCGAGATGAGCGGCTGGGCAAATGGATCCCAGTCGGCAAGCTTCTCGCCCGGTTTCACATTCGCGCCATCCTTGACGTAGAGACGCGTGCCGTAGCCAGGCTTGAAGGTCTGACGGGTGCGGCCATCACTGTCGATGACAGACACCGACATCTGGCGGCCAACGACAACAAGCGTCTTGTCCGTACGTGTGACTGTCTCGGCTTCCTCGAAGCTGATCTTGCCTTCGAACGCGGATTCGACCGAGCTTTCCTCTGCCACGGACGCAGCCCCACCAATGTGGAAGGTCCGCATGGTCAGCTGTGTACCCGGCTCACCGATCGACTGGGCCGCGATGACACCGACGGCCTCGCCCTTGTTCACAATCGTGCCGCGTGCGAGGTCGCGGCCATAACAGGCCACACAGACACCGGTCTTGGTCTCACAGGTCAGCGGCGAGCGGACCTTGATCTCATCAACACCGGCTTCCTCGATCTTCTGGGCAAGCGCCTCATCGATATAGGTATTGGCCGGGCAGATGATTTCATCGGTCTTCGGATTTTTCACGTCCCAGCCCGTGGTGCGGCCAAGGATACGCTCGGACAGTGCAACGGTGACGTCGGCGCCTTCCATGACCGGAGCGATCATGATGCCCTTGTCGGTCCCGCAATCGTCCTCAACGATGATACAATCCTGTGCCACATCGACCAGACGGCGGGTCAGGTAACCCGAGTTTGCCGTCTTGAGGGCCGTATCGGCCAGACCCTTACGGGCACCGTGCGTCGAGTTGAAGTATTCAAGGACGGTCAGGCCTTCCTTGAAGTTCGACACAATCGGCGTCTCGATGATCTCACCGGACGGCTTGGCCATCAGGCCGCGCATACCGGCAAGCTGCTTCATCTGGTTCTTCGAACCACGCGCACCGGAATGCGCCATCATGAAGACCGAGTTGGTCTCTTCCTGACGGCCCGTTTCCTTGTTGATCTCAGCCTCACCGGCTGCGTCCATCATCGCGTCAGCGACTTTGTCCGTACAGGTCGACCAGGCGTCGACCACCTTGTTGTACTTCTCGCCGCGGGTGATGAGACCTTCGGCATACTGGCGCTCATACTCCGACACTTGCGCGCGGGTATCTTCAACCAGTTTGGCCTTGGCCGCCGGGATCTTCATGTCGTCCTTGCCGAACGAGATGCCCGCCTTGCAGGCTTCGCGGAAGCCAAGCTCCATCAGCTTGTCACAGAAGATGACCGTCGCCTTCTGACCGCAGTTCCGGTAGACCTCGTCGATCAGCTTGGAGATCGCCTTCTTGGTCATCAGGTCGTTGACCAGCTCGGCACGCATACCCTTCATCTTCGGCAGAAGCGAAGCGATCATGTAGCGGCCCGGCGTCGTATCGATGATACGGACTTCTTCTTCGCCCTCTTCATCGACGCCTTCAAAGCGCGCCTTGATCTTGGCGTGCAGCGAGAGGTAGCCCGCATTGAGTGCGTGCTCGATTTCCGACATGTCGGAATAGATGCCCTGGACCGGGCGGCCTTCCTTGTCGGTCTTGTAGGAGCCCGGCTCCTTGTCCTTGTCGAGCGACAGATAATAGAGACCGAGAATGATGTCCTGCGACGGCACGATGATTGGCTTGCCATTCGCCGGCGACAGGATGTTGTTCGTGGACATCATCAGGACGCGGCACTCAAGCTGGGCTTCGAGCGACAGCGGCACGTGAACGGCCATCTGGTCGCCGTCAAAGTCAGCGTTAAACGCAGCGCAGACCAGCGGGTGGAGCTGGATGGCCTTGCCTTCGATCAGCTTCGGTTCAAACGCCTGGATACCAAGACGGTGAAGCGTCGGCGCACGGTTCAGCATGACCGGGTGTTCGCGGATCACCTCTTCGAGGATATCCCAGACTTCCGGCTTTTCCTTCTCGACGAGCTTCTTGGCGGCCTTCACGGTACCGGCGAGGCCCTTCGCATCGAGACGCGCATAGATGAACGGCTTGAACAGTTCGAGCGCCATCTTCTTCGGCAGACCACACTCGTGAAGTTTCATGTTCGGGCCAACCACAATGACCGAACGGCCCGAATAGTCGACGCGCTTGCCGAGCAGGTTCTGGCGGAAACGGCCATGCTTGCCCTTGAGCATGTCGGAGAGCGACTTCAGCGGGCGCTTGTTCGTGCCCGTGATGACACGACCGCGGCGGCCATTGTCGAACAGGGCATCGACAGATTCCTGCAGCATGCGCTTTTCGTTCCGGATGATGATGTCCGGCGCGCGAAGCTCCATCAGGCGTTTGAGGCGGTTGTTACGGTTGATGACCCGGCGATAGAGATCGTTGAGGTCAGACGTCGCAAAGCGGCCGCCGTCCAGCGGGACCAGCGGGCGAAGATCCGGCGGGATAACCGGAACGATCGTCATGATCATCCACTCAGGCTTCGCACCGGATGCAAGGAAAGACTCCACGACCTTGAGGCGCTTGGAGAATTTCTTCGTCTTCAGTTCACTGGTCGACTCGGCGAGATCGTCGCGAAGCTGGTCGGCGAGCGATTCAAGATCGAGGGCACGAAGCAGCTCACGGATGGCCTCGGCGCCGATCATGGCGGTGAAGGCATCCTCACCATGCTCGTCCTGGGCTTCCATGTATTCTTCTTCGGTGAGCAGCTGGTTCGGCTCGAGCGGGGTGAGGCCCGGCTCGATGACGACATAGCTCTCGAAGTAAAGAACCCGCTCGACATCCTTCAGCGCCATGTCGAGCAACGTCGAGATGCGCGAAGGAAGTGATTTCAGGAACCAGATGTGCGCGACCGGCGCAGCAAGATCGATGTGACCCATGCGCTCGCGGCGAACCTTGGCGAGGGTAACTTCCACACCGCATTTCTCACAGACAATGCCGCGATACTTGATGCGCTTATATTTGCCGCAAAGGCACTCATAGTCCTTGATCGGACCGAAGATACGGGCACAGAACAGGCCTTCGCGCTCAGGCTTGAAGGTCCGGTAGTTGATCGTTTCCGGCTTCTTGATCTCGCCCGAAGACCAGGACCGGATCTTCTCCGGGCTGGCGATGGAAATCTTGATGGCCTCGAAGCTCGGGGCCGGGGCGTTGGCGTTATTGAAGGGGTTTGTGACGTCTTGGCGCATATTTTCCGCTCCTCGGGAGGGGGTTGGCCGGACCTGATATCCGGCCTGAATAAATCCTAGTCTCTAAGAGACACGATTGCCATGCGGCAGCCTATTCAGCTGCCACCGGCGATTCATCATCGTCATCCTCATTGGCCTCGATCAGCTCAACGTTGAGACCCAGCGAACGCATTTCCTTGATGAGCACGTTGAACGATTCCGGAATACCGGCCTCGAATGTGTCATCGCCGCGGACGATCGCCTCATAGACCTTGGCACGGCCGGCCGTGTCGTCAGACTTCACGGTCAGCATTTCCTGAAGCGTGTAGGCAGCGCCATACGCCTCAAGTGCCCAGACCTCCATCTCACCGAAGCGCTGGCCACCGAACTGCGCCTTGCCGCCCAGCGGCTGCTGGGTAACGAGCGAGTATGGGCCAGTCGAACGGGCGTGGATCTTCTCGTCCACCAGATGGTGCAGCTTGAGAAGATATTTGTAGCCCACCGTGACCTTGCGCTTGAACGCTTCGCCGGTCCGGCCGTCGAACAGCGTCACCTGACCGGATGCATCCAGCCCTGCCCGCTCCAGCATCTCGACGATGTCGGCTTCGCGCGCACCGTCAAAGACCGGTGTCGCAATCGGCACGCCATTACCGAGATTGGAAGCCAGCTCGACGATTTCCTCGTCGGTTTCCGGCAGCTCGTCACCTTCACCATAGACCCGCTGCACGGTGTCGCGCAGCGCCTTGTTGTCATGGTTCTCATTCCACTCATCGAGCGCATTCTGGACGATGCGGCCAAGACCATTCGAAGCCCAGCCCATATGCGTTTCCAGGATCTGCCCGACATTCATCCGCGACGGCACGCCGAGCGGGTTGAGCACGATATCGACCGGCGTCCCGTCTTCGGTGAAAGGCATGTCCTCGGCCGGGTTGATCTTGGAGATCACACCCTTGTTGCCGTGACGGCCGGCCATCTTGTCGCCCGGCTGAAGCTTGCGCTTCACGGCGAGGAAGACCTTCACGACCTTCATCACGCCCGGCGGCAGGTCGTCGCCCGACTGGACCTTGTCGACCTTGTCATTGAAACGCGCTTCAAGCTCGCGCAGGGAGTCGTCGAAGCGGCTCTGGAGCTGATCAAGTTCGCCCTGTGCCTTTTCAGACTTCAGCGCAATTTCCCACCACTGGCTCTCGCGAAGCTCGTCGAGGGCCTCATCGGTGATCTTGCCGGTCTTGAAGCCTTTCGGGCCGGCCGCAGCGTCCTTGCCGACAAGAAGTTCACGCAGGCGCGCATAGGTGTTGCGCTCCAGAATGTTCTGTTCGTCTTCCTTGTCTTCCTGCAGCTGCTCGATCTGCTCGCGCTCAATTTGCAGGGCACGCTGGTCCTTGTCGATGCCGTGGCGGTTAAACACACGCACTTCAACGACCGTACCGGAACCACCCGGCGGCACACGCAGCGAGGTATCGCGAACGTCGGATGCCTTCTCACCGAAGATGGCGCGCAGGAGCTTTTCTTCCGGCGTCATCGGGCTTTCGCCCTTCGGCGTGACCTTGCCGACGAGAATGTCGCCGGCTTTCACTTCAGCACCGACAGCCACGATCCCGGCCTCATCGAGGTTGCGCAGGGCTTCCTCGCCGACATTCGGGATGTCGCGGGTGATCTCTTCCGGGCCGAGCTTGGTGTCGCGAGCGGCGATCTCATACTCTTCCAGGTGGATTGACGTGAAGACGTCGTCTTTCACGATCCGCTCTGAGATGAGGATCGAGTCCTCGAAGTTGTAGCCATTCCACGGCATGAACGCGACGAGCACGTTGCGGCCGAGCGCCAGTTCACCAAGATCGGTAGACGGGCCGTCCGCAATAATGTCGCCAGCCTGCACCTCGTCGCCCACGCGCACAATCGGGCGCTGGTTGATGCAGGAGTTCTGGTTGGACCGGCGGAACTTCGCCAGGCGGTAGATATCAACGCCGGACTTGGCAGAATCGATATCCTCGGTCGCACGAACAACGATACGCGTCGCATCAACCTGCTCGATCACACCCGCACGGCGCGCGACGACCGCCGCGCGGCTGTCACGGGCAACCACCGCTTCCATGCCGGTACCGACAAAAGGCGCTTCCGATTTGACCAGCGGCACAGCCTGACGCTGCATGTTCGAGCCCATCAGGGCGCGGTTGGCGTCGTCATTTTCAAGGAAGGGAATGAGGGCTGCAGCGACCGAAACGACCTGTTTCGGCGACACGTCCATATATTCGACTTCCTCCCGCGGGACGAGCGTCGCTTCGCCGTTCACGCGGGCGTTGACGAACTCATTGTCCAGCTCGCCATTGTCGTTGACCGTGGCGTTGGCCTGCGCGATCGCGAAGCGGTGCTCTTCCATGGCGGAGAGATACACCACCTCATCGGTCAGCTTGCCCTTCTCGACCTTACGGTACGGGCTTTCGATGAAGCCATACTTGTTCACGCGCGCATGGGTGGCGAGCGAGTTGATCAGGCCGATATTCGGGCCTTCCGGCGTCTCAATCGGGCAGATACGGCCATAGTGTGTCGGGTGAACGTCGCGAACCTCGAAGCCTGCGCGCTCACGGGTGAGACCGCCCGGGCCAAGTGCCGAAAGACGGCGCTTATGGGTGATTTCCGACAGCGGGTTGGTCTGGTCCATGAACTGCGACAGCTGCGAAGAGCCAAAGAATTCACGCACCGAAGCCACAACCGGCTTCGCATTGATCAGGTCGTGCGGCATGACCGTGTCGATATCGACAGAGGACATGCGCTCCTTGATGGCGCGCTCCATGCGCACCAGACCGATGCGATAGTTGTTCTCCATCAGCTCACCGACAGAGCGGACGCGGCGGTTGCCGAGGTTGTCGATATCGTCGACTTCGCCCTTGCCGTCCTTGAGGTCGAGGATGACCTTCATGACGCCGACAATGTCCTCGCGGCGCAGGGTGCGCATGCTGTCTTCAGCCGGCTCATAGTCGCCGAGCGCCATATTCAGGCGCATGTTCATCTTCACACGGCCAACCGCGGAAAGGTCGTAGCGTTCGCCATCGAAGAAGAGCTGGTTGAACAGTGCGTCAGCCGCTTCCTGCGTCGGCGGCTCGCCCGGCCGCATGACGCGGTAGATGTCGGACAGCGCCTCGAAACGCGTCTCGTTCTTGTCCGCCTTCAGCGTGTTGCGCAGCCACGGGCCACGGTCGGCGCCGTCGATGTTGAGGATTTCGACCGACTTCTGCCCCTGCTCGCGAAGCTCTGCAACGAGCTCCTCAGTCAGGACGTCGCCAGCTTCACCAAAAATCTCGCCGGTTTCGCGGTTGACGATATCGCGGCCGAGGAACTTACCCTCGAGAGCCGTGGATGGAACGAGAAGCTCGTCCGTACCGCCCTCAACGATCCGCTTGGCAGCGAGCGCTGTGATCTTGCGATCCGCAGGCGCCACAACCTTGCCGGTCTTCGCGTCAACAAGATCATAGCTTGGCTTCTGTCCCTTCCACGCTTCCGGGCGGAAGCCCATGATCCAGCCGCTCTTGTCCAGCCGGTAGACCGAACGGGTGTAGAAGAGGTCGATGATCTCGTCTGTGTCATAGCCGAGCGCATACAGCATCGTCGTCGCAGGCAGTTTGCGCTTGCGGTCGATGCGGATGTTCAGAATGTCCTTGGCGTCAAACTCGAAGTCGAGCCAGGACCCGCGATATGGAATGATCCGGGCCGCGAAGAGAAGCTTGCCGGACGAATGGGTCTTGCCGCGATCATGGTCGAAGAAGACGCCCGGCGAGCGGTGCATCTGGGACACAATCACACGCTCGGTGCCGTTCACGATGAACGTACCCTTGTCGGTCATCAGCGGAATATCGCCGAGATAGACCTCTTGCTCCTTGACCTCTTTGATCGATTTCGCGCCCGTGTCCTCGTCAATATCGAAGACAACCAGCTGCAGCCGCACCTTGAGCGGCGCTGCGTAGGTCAGGTCACGCTGCATACACTCCTGCACATCGAACTTCGGCGGCTCGAATTCGTACGAAACGTATTCAAGTGTTGCGCGCTCATTGAAGTCGATGATCGGGAAAACGCTTTTGAAGACACCGCCAAGACCATCATCGGTGCGCTCGGTGAGCGCCGTATGCATCTGCAGAAACTGCTCATAGGAGGAGCGCTGCACTTCGATGAGGTTTGGCATGTCGATGGCTTCGGGAATACGACCGAAGGATTTGCGGATACGTTTTTTTTCCGTGAAAGAAAGAGCCATCTTCTGTTCCGTTTCTTGCCGCCAACTCCGGCCCGCAGCATGCGGACACGGTGGCGGCTTGCCACCTGAAACGCGAGCACGCGGCGGACCCTCAACGGGATCCGCCGCGCTATTTACTCTACCGAAACAGCGCCTCGCGCAGACGCTGCCTCTTCATATGCAAGCCGGGACCGGCTTACTTGATTTCAACCTTGGCACCGGCCTCTTCGAACTTCTTCTTGAGTTCTTCGGCTTCGTCCTTGTTGACGCCTTCCTTGATCGGCTTCGGAGCGCTTTCGACGAGCTCCTTGGCTTCTTTCAGGCCAAGACCGGACACGACTTCGCGCACGACCTTGATGACGTTGATCTTCTTGTCGCCGCCGTCCACGAGGATGACGTCGAATTCGTCTTTTTCTTCAGCGGCTGCGCCGCCGGCGTCGCCACCGGCTGCCGGGCCAGCCATAGCCACGGCTGCTGCTGCTTTGATGCCGCGCTCTTCGAGATAATCGTTGAGCTCTTTTGCTTCGAGAATGGTGAGGCCGAGAAGTTCGTCACCAAGTTTTGCAATATCTGCCATTTGTCTGATCGACTTTCTTGTTCAGGTTTAGAGGTGTTCTGGTTTCGCGTTGGCTTATCTGACGCTATGCCGCTGCCTGCTCGCCAATGACCTTGATCGCTCCAGCAAGACCCTGGCCCGGCGCATTGACGCGCTGGACAATCTGGCTGGCCTGACCGGTCAGGCGGGCAACAATGGTTGCGATCATCTCTTCGCGCGATGGCATCTTCGCGAGGGCTTCGACGCCCGCGCTGTCCATCACTTCGGCGCCCATGACGCCACCGATGAGCTTCAGCTTTTCATTGTCTTTGGCAAACTCGGCGGTTGCCTTTGCAGGGACCGTCGGGTCTTCTGCATAGGCGATAGCCACCTGGCCAGAGAAGAGATCCTGAGCCGCATCGCCGCCCTTGCCCTTGAGGGCAATCTTGGCAATCCGGTTCTTGACCACTTTAAGCCGCCCACCCTGCTCTCTGAGCGTGGTGCGCAGCTTCGTCAGTTCCGCAACGCTCAAACCGGTATAATGCGTGACGACAACTGCACCGGAATTCTCGAAAACTGTTTCGAGCTCCGCCAGCGCCGCCTGCTTTCCAGCTTTATCCATTACGGTTCTCCAGTTAAGGCGTCCGGCCCATCCGGGCGCCCGGGAATTCGCCTTCGTCGGATTGCTCCGCTTCCAGCGCCTGCCCAGGGCCTGGCGATACCAGACTGGCCGAAACCTGAATTCCGACAGCCTCTAATACTCGCCTCACCCCGTCTATCATGGGATTTCTGTGCCCTAAGGACGCGACCCATGGTCTTGGACAGGAAAACGGGAGGCCCCCGATTTGGTCGGTGATCTCCCGTCAAGAGGGGTCTGTTAACGCGGAATACACAGGGTCGCAACCCCCGGCACGCACAATTTCTCATGCCCGGGACACGCTCTCCTCAGCTCCAGAGAAGATATCGCGCCGCAGCCCGAAACGCAAACGCCCGGACCTGCGAGAGGTCCGGGCGCTCGATTTTCAGTCGCTTTATTTGCGCTCTAGGCGGCGGCGATCGCCTCATTGGCGTCGACCGTGATGCCCGGGCCCATCGTGGAAGACAGCGCGATCTTCTTCATATAGGTGCCCTTGGCGCCCGATGGCTTGGCCTTCATCAGGGCATCGACAAACGCCTTGAAGTTCTGCTCGAGCGCATCTTCGCTGAAGCTTGCCTTGCCGATGCCGGCATGGACGATGCCGCGCTTCTCGACGCGGAACTCGACAGAGCCACCCTTCGCGTCGGCAACGGCCTTTGCGACATTCGGGGTAACCGTGCCGACCTTCGGGTTCGGCATCAGGCCGCGCGGGCCAAGAACCTTACCCAGACGACCGACGACAGCCATCATGTCCGGGGTCGCGATGACCCGGTCGAAATCCATCATGCCGCCCTGGATCTGCTCCATGAGGTCCTCGGCGCCAACGAAATCGGCGCCGGCTTCCTTGGCCTCTTCAGCCTTGGCATCGCGTGCAAAGACCGCCACGCGGACGTCCTTACCGGTGCCGGAAGGCATAGAGACCATGCCACGGACCATCTGGTCGGCATATTTCGGATCCACGCCCAGGCTGACGGCGACTTCAATCGTCTCGTCGAACTTGGAGGTCGCATTCGATTTCACGAGAGAGATGGCTTCAGAAACGCCATAGATCTTCTCGGCATCCACCGCACTGTAAGCGGCGCGATATCTTTTTCCGTGCTTAGCCATGTTCTTAGTTCACCACATCGAGGCCCATCGACTTCGCAGAGCCCTTGATGATCTCTGTTGCGGCGTCGAGGTCCGTTGCATTGAGATCGACCATTTTCGCTTCGGCGATCTCGCGGCACTGGGCGATCGTCACCTTGCCGGCGACGTCCTTGCCCGGCTGCTTGGCACCTGAGTTCGGCTTGCCGATCTTCAGGCCTGCAGCTTTCTTCAGAAGAACGCTCGCAGGCGGCGTCTTCGTGGTGAAGGTAAAGGACTTGTCCTGATAGTAGTCGATCACGACGGGGATCGGCAGGCCCTTCTCCATGTTCTCGGTCTTCGCATTGAAGGCCTTACAGAACTCCATGATATTGATGCCGCGCTGACCGAGCGCAGGACCAACTGGCGGAGACGGGTTGGCCGAACCGGCCGGGATCTGGAGCTTGAGCTGCCCCAGCAATTTCTTAGCCATGTCATCCTCTCTGGCTTGTTACGTGGCCGGTGGTCTTTCGATCCGGCCGCCTGGTTTGAGGCCCCGTGGTCCAGCCCGGTGATGGTCTTTCCCACCGGCACTTCCCACAAGGTATCTCGCCCGGCGAGGGGCGAAGCGCGCGGTACACACGAAAAGACCCGGCAGGTCAAGCCCGCCGGGTCAGCTCTGGCACCTGATCAAAAGCGCCTAGTAGCCCTTCTGCTGGATGTATTCGCGGATGCGCTGCTGGCGGATATCTGGATTGGGGTGTGTCGACAGGAAGTCGGCGGTACGCTGGCTGTTATTCTGCTGCATCACTTCCCACAGGCGGATCGCAGCGCGTGGATCATAGCCCGCACGCACCATATAATCGACGCCGGCGAGGTCGGCTTCCAGCTCGGCATTGCGGCTGTACGGCAGGACAACGCCCAGATTAGCGGCCACACTGCCGAGCGCGTTCACCTGATTTGCGCTGACGCCAAGACCGCTATTGCCCGCGGCGGCCGCACCAACCTGAACGGCGGCCGAAGCGGCGGCCTGACGGGTCGCGCGCTGATTGGCGTGGCGATAGATGGCGTGCGCGACCTCATGGCCGAGAACCGCTGCGAGCTGGTCGTCATTTTCGACCACATCGAGCAGGCCGGTATATACGCCGACCCGATTGCCCGGCATCACGAACGCATTCACGTCATCCGAATTGAAAACCTGGACATCCCACTGTTCACCGGCTTTCGGCGATGCGGCGGCAATCCGGCTCCAGACACGCTGAACGCGCTGATATTGCGGGCCCGAATTCAGTGTCGGCGTCTGGGCGCGAAGCTGCTGCCAGGCCTGCGCGGAAGCCTGAGAAAGCTGTGCGTCGTCATAAGCGGCAAATTGCTGTTCGCCAGTATAGGGGTTCACGCTGCACGCTGTGGCTGCAAACGCGAGCGAGGCGGCGAGCCCTGCGAATGTCCGTCGCTCGAATGAACCTGCCCGTTGCGGTTTGGCTGTTGTCATTGACCCGTCCCTTTCCAGTGTCATGCGATGTCATGAATGGCGTTATATGTAACCTGCATGGCCTAACTCTCAAATGAAGACTTCGTTCACCGGCGATCAACACGAAAATATCTAGCCCACCAGCTGGCGCGCCTGGCTGATCCAGCCCTCCCGCCTCGCCTGTCCGTCGAGGTCGAAAGCCTCATCCACCCAAGCGAGGTTTGCGGGCGTCCATTCAGCAATCTGGGAAAAATGCCAGACCCCGATTTCATTGAGCTTGAGCTCGATTGAAGAGCTGAGGCCGGAGAGCCGGGTGAGGTCGTCGGCCGCCCCTTCAGGAGCTGGCCGCGACGGGGGGCGGAGAGGCTTTTCTTCCTTCGTCTGCTGCGCTGCAGCCGGTTGCTGCGCCGCGCCCGCAGAGGCCAGCGCGGACATCGGACTGGTGAAGCGGGGGCCTCGGACGGCGAACCGGTCCGGTCCAGCGTTCGCCACCTGAGCAGAATTTGGCTGCGCAGGCCGCGGCGATGGGCGCGCGGGTTCAGACGCGCGAACAGGCTCAGGAGAGTTGCTTGCAGGGGCCGCAGATTGGTCGGTAACTTCCGCCCTTCTAACCTGCACCGCGCCTTCGGAAGGCTGGTCCAGATAGGCGAGCCGGCTTTCCAGATACCGGTTACGCCAGCGCAAACGGGCAACTTCTTCATCACGCTTGCTCGGTTCGCTTTCATCTGGGGCATCTGGACGCGCCGCCATCGAAGAGTCTGCCTCCTCCGGCGCAGCGGACCGGACTGCCTGCAGCCTGGCCTGCAGCGCCTCGGCCCGCATGACCAGATAGCGTGTCAGATACGCCTCCTTGCTGAGGGTACTTTCGCTCGGGCCAGTTTCTGCAGGCTGGAGCGTCTCAGCGTCAGCCTTTTCCTTCGCCATATGATGGAGTCGCAGCTCCACATCGTGAATCCGCTCTTCCAGATACTCATTGCGAGCGATGAGCGCATTACGCAGCGATGCCTCTTCCCCCGCGCGGCTGGTAGACGACGCCGGCGCACCCGCCTCTGCCTCAGTCTTGGGACGCTCGGCTCCCGCTTCCCGGAGCGCGGCAAGCTCTGCCTGGAGGCGTTCGACCTCAGCCTTCAGTGCCGGGTCGGCCCCTTCGGCGACGGCAGCCTTGGTCTGCGCCTTCCATTTACGCTGCGCGGCAAACAGGCTGTCGAGCTCATCCTTGGTCTGTTGCAGTTCCAGAAGTGCAATATCCCGGTCCACAATGGCCCGCTGCTCCTCGGGCGACTTCTTCAGGCCCCGAAGGATCCACGCCAGCCCAAAACCAAGCAGCAATGCGCCAGCAAGCACATACCATACATATTCATGAACCAGGGCCATCAGATCGGCTCTCCATGCGGGCCGGATTTTCACCGCGCCGAATTTCCACTCACCTCAGCTCATGCGCGGCTTCGGCACGGGCGAGGTTGAGCAGCGGTCTTGTCTTGATTCTGCCAGCAGACCGAACCATGGCGCGCGCGTCAATTGTCTTGCGCGAAGTCTGTGCTAAAGCGCGCCCATGTCATCGAACCTCGAAACAATCTCCAGCACGGGTAATCCGCTGGTCAAGATGCTGCGCAGCCTGGAGCGCAAGAAGGGCCGGAACGAAACCGGTCTCTTTCTGGCTGAGGGCGCGCGCCTTGTTGAACAGGGCCTCTCTGCGGGCTGGTCGCTCGACAGTCTGGTCGTCTCCGCCTCCAGCGCAGAGCGGGCCTTCGTGCGCGACCTTGTCGACAAGGCCGCCCGTTCAGGCGCCCGCACCGTGCAGGTGACGGACAGGCTGGCCGGTCAGATCGCCCGTAAGGACAATCCGCAGGCCGTGATTGGCGCCTTTCGCCAGACTCACCCTGCCCTCGAAGACCTCACCGTTCCGGAGACCTCGCTCTGGATCGCTCTTTATGAGGTCCGCGATCCCGGCAATCTTGGCACTATCCTGCGCACTGCCGACTGCGCCGGGCTGTCGGGCGTGCTCCTGATCGGCCAGTGCTGCGATCCCTATAGCGTCGAAGCCGTCCGCGCCTCGATGGGATCGATCTTCGATATTCCTTTCGCCCGCGCGAGCTTCGATGCGTTCAACACCTGGCGCACAGGCGCCGGCCTCTCTGTTCTTGCCGCCAGCGTGAACGGCACGGTCCGCCACACCGATGCCGACATGTCAGGACCGAGCGTCATCCTGATGGGCAATGAACAGGCCGGTCTGCCGGATGCTGTCGAGGCCAAATGCGACACGCTCTGCCTGATCCCGATGCGCGGCGGTGCCGACAGTCTCAACCTCGCTCAGGCGACGGCCGTCATGACCTATGAAGCCTGGCGCCAGAGAGACTTCAAATAAGAGATTTCGCATGAAGTACGAACAGACCCTCTTTCTTGCTGACAACTGGGACGACTACGCCCTGCTCGACAGCGGCGATGGGCTCAAGCGCGAACGTTTCGCCAGCCAGACCGTCATCCGCCCGGACCCGCAGGCCTTCTGGCGCCCGCGCCAGCCGGTCGATACATGGAAGGCGGATGCCTGGTTCGATGCCAAGGCCGGGGACGATGAACGCGGCCAGTGGCGACGGCTCAATCCCAAGGCGCCGGACACCTGGCCTATGACATGGGAGGGTCTTAAATTCGAAGCCCGGCGCACGCCTTTCCGGCACATGGGCGTCTTCCAGGAACACTCGGTACACTGGGCTTTCGCGAAGGATCAGCTCAGGAAAGCCGGCCGTCCGGCCAAAGTGCTGAACCTTTTTGGCTACACCGGGCTGATGTCGCTGGCCTGCGCGCAGGCAGGCGCCGAAGTGGTTCACCTGGACGCCAGTCCAAAATCCAATGGGTTCGGCAAGGATGCGCAGACCATGTCCGGTCTGGATGACCGCACAATCCGCTGGATTGCGGATGATGCAATGAAATTCGTCGCGCGTGAGCAGCGCCGCGGCAACCGGTACGACGCGATCATCCTCGATCCCCCGAAGTTCGGACGAGGCACGAAGAATGAAACCTGGCGCTTTGAGGAAGACCTTCCCGGCCTGCTGGATGGTGTCGCAGAGCTATTGGTGGAAGATCCGCTCTTTGTCGTCCTGACCGCCTATGCCGTCAGACTCTCGCACATTGCGCTGGCCCAGGCGCTGGGAGACCGTCTCGAGCCATTTGGCGGGCGCATAGAGATGGGCGAGATGGCCCTTCCGGAGGAGAAGACCGGACGCATGTTGCCCACTTCGATCTGCGCCCGCTGGCGGGCGGATTAAGCCGCCTCACGCTCCTTGCGCACTCCAAGCTGCTGCTTCACCCGCTCGGCGAGCTGGCGCACATTGAAAGGCTTGGGCAGGAAGGAAATCTCGCGGTCGTCATCGAGTTTCTTGGCGATGTCCGGATCCGCATAACCGGAAACGAAGATGACACGCGCATGGCCGAGATAGTCCTTGGCCTCCCGGATCAGGGTCGGCCCGTCCATACCGGGCATGACCACGTCTGAAACAATCAGATCAAACGTCCCTGGCGCATCCTCGAGGATTTCCAGGGCTTCCTCGCCATCGCCAGCCGACTCCACTTCATAGCCGCGCGAGATGAGATGCATGACGGCAATGTCGCGCAGCCCCTTTTCATCCTCGACCAGCAGGATACGTCCGCGCCCGGAGATATCCATTGGCCGTCTCTCCTCGGCCTCCTCCACCGGCGTGTCTTCTGCGGGCTGCGGAATATCTTCTTCCTTCAGCGCCGGCAGATAAATCTGGAAGGTCGTCCCCTCCCCCACTTTGGAGATCGGGCAGATAAAGCCTTCCGACTGTTTGACGATGCCGTAGACCGTGGCAAGTCCAAGCCCGGTACCAACGCCCACATCCTTGGTCGTGAAGAAAGGCTGGAAGATCTTGTTCAGGATATTGGCCGGGATGCCGCAGCCGGTATCGGCCACCTCGATCAGCAGATAGTCACCCTCGTCTACATAATGAAAGCCCTTGTCATGGGCATCCTTGGCGGTGGCCGCCGAAGTGCGGATCTCCAGCGACCCGCCTGCCTGCCCAGATAGCAGCATCGCATCGCGCGCATTGGTGACAAGGTTGATGATGACCGTCTCCAGCTGGTTCAGGTCGGCCTTGATGTAAGGCAGGTTCCGGCCATGCACCGTGTTGAACTCGATGCGTTCATCGAGGATCTGGCGCAGGAGGATCGAGAACTCGGACAGGAAGTCCGTCGCATTCACGATCTCGCGCTTGAAGGTCTGCTGGCGGGCATAGGCCAGCAGCATGCGCACCAGATCCTTCGCGCGCACAGAGAATTCATAGATGCTCTTGATGTTCTCATAGTCGGGATCGCCTACCGGATGGCGCGTCATCAGCTCATCATTGTTCAGCATGATGCCCGTCAGAACATTGTTGAAATCATGCGCCACGCCGCCGGCAAGCTGCCCGATGGCCTGCATCTTCTCGCCCTGCGCCAGACGGACTTCGAGATCCTTCTGCTCCGTCATGTCGATGATATAGGCAACTGAGGGCTGTCCGGCGCTGTCGAGCGACACAAACACATTGACGCTACGCGCCGGCTCGCCTGCAAGCTTCAGCCCCACCGGTTTGTCGACCGCATCGAGCAGCTTCGCCGCGATTTCGTCCGCGTCGGTCTCATCATCCTGGGCAAAAAGGTCGGCGAACCGCGAGCCGTCTTCGCAGTTGACCGCAATCTCCCGCAAGGCGCGGTTGGCGTTGCGAAGCACAGCGCTCTCGACGCTGGCGCCTTCCAGCCGGGCCGCGCCGAAAGGGGCTTCGTTAAACATCGGATCGCCATCGGCCGCCGGCGGGCGCGCCGCCATCGGCGCACTGAAACGGCCCTCGCGCTCTCCACCACCAGCCAGCGCCGCCGGCAGTAGAAGTGTGCGCCCCTGCGCATTGATGCCCTTGCCAGACCAGGTCGTAATCGCCTGCATCGGCATCTCTACCCCATCCCGCGTGCGCATCATGATGCGGGCACGGCCCGGCAGGCCGCTCTTCCTGTCCTTGCCCAGCATACGGACAAATTCCGGCCGCATGACATCGTCCAGACGAACATTGCGCGCGGTCTCAGGAAGGCCGATCAGTTCACGTAGCCACTTGTTGGCATAGCTGATCCTGCCATCCGGGCGCGCCGCAAAGAAACCAACCGGTGCGTCCTCGACATAGAGTGACTGGACATCCGTTGTTCCGCCGGCCGCCTCAGGCGCCGCGCTGACTTCGCGCAGCCGCCACATGACACGTCCTCTCGGCAGCGGCGCCACGGTCGCTTCATACTGGACGGTCTCTGTACTGGTGCCGATCGTCATCGCCGGAAGGGTCTCATGACGCGCTTCATTTGCCTTCGCCGCGCGTGACAGCCGGAAAACCGGAGCAGCGAGACCGGGCATGGAGGAGAACAGACGGTCAAAGGAAACAGGCGCCGCGGTCTCCTTCATGCTGGACAGCACCTGGCGTGTCAGCTCGCTATAGCGTGCATTCGCCGCAATCGGCGCGCCGCCCGGATCGGCAACCAGCACAGCCTCATCCAGCGCCTCGATCCAGCCAAAACGGGGGCCTGCTTCTGCAACCGCCTGCGCCGCTGCCCCACGCTGCGGGAACAGACCAAGCTTGCGGCCAGCGCCCTTCAGGACCCAGAGGAGAAAGACCATGCCGCCCGCAGCCATGGAAATGAGAAGCATCGGTCCCAGTCCACCGACCGCATCAGGCCAGGCTATGGCAACGCTTGCGGCGGCGACTGAAATGAGAAGGCATCCCCAGAAGAGAAACTGTAGAAGGTCTGCCCGGCTCATCATTTCAGTCTCGTCGTGCTCCGCGGCAAGCGGTTCGGCGAGGTTTTCGCTATCGGTCACATGATCGGTCATTTCGCCTACTCCCGGCGGGCGCCGCCCGATTGGGCCGCACTGATTCGTTTCACACATGATAGCGCCAAAGCCGCCCCGTGCGCAGGCAGCCTCAGCGCCGCAAATCCCGTTCAACCTGCCACGGCAATGGTTAATGTTTTTGAAAGAAGAGTTAATTTTTGGCCTTCACTCGCGCGCCCGAGCTTTGCGGGCAGACTGGCGGCGATCAGCCTTTTCATCTGCGTGGTGGCGAGATTTGAGGGCTTGACACGCAAAAACCTGCCTCTGGTTCCCAGCATTTGCAGAAAACTTTGTCGGGAACGGCCTCGCTTCCAACACCGTTGCAGGAGCAACAGTTACAGAACGAACAGGGCCTCCCCATGAAACCCCTTTTCCTATCCTTGATCCTCGCCTCGGCATCGCCGGTTGCTCTCGCACAGCAAGGTGACGCAGGCGCCATACGCACTCTTACCGCAACCGAGCAGGCCTCGATGGCTGGTGCTACCGTAAAGGCACCTCTTCCGAACGCGATTGAACAGGCCGTTATGGCTGACTGGTTCGAGACCGAGTTTGGTGACGATATCGACAAAAGTGTCAGCGAAGCCGCGCGCCGGGCCTATGTTCAGACCATGTTCGAGCCGGTCTGGACCCGCGAAGGCGCCAAAAGCCTTCAGGATGTTTCGGCAGACCTGTTCAAGCACGGCCTTGCCGCGGACGAAGTCCTCGAGGAAGACCTCAATCGCCTCATCGACCAACGCTTTTCTTCCTCCGATAAAGACGCTCAGGCAAAGGCAGACCTTGCCCTTTCGGCAGCTTGGCTACGTATCGCGGCGGCTATCAGCGGCGGACTTGCGGATGAAGGCGAAGCTGCGAAGCCGCGGATCTCCACCGCCAATTATGCCCTTATCCCTGAAAAGCTGATTGAAGCCGGTCAGGGCGGCAAGCTGAGTTTTCAGGATTTTGAGTCGAGCTATCCGCAATATGCAGCACTGAAAGGTGCGCTCGCCCACTATCGCGATATTCGCGATCAGGGCGGATGGCTCGCAATCCCCGAGGGCGAGACGCTGGAGCCCGGTCAATCTGATCCGCGCGTTCCCGCCATTCGCGAACGCCTGGCTGCCGAGGGTTTTATTGAAGATAAGGCAGAAGACCGCGAGCCGATGATGTTTGCCGACGCTAGCGACCTTCAGACCGTTTCGATGCAGGAACGCGCGCCTGAAGCCGATGGCGACGCCAAGACCGGCCTCATCGCGGCAAAGGCGACACAAAAAGATCCGAACCTGTATTCGGAAGACCTTTCCGCGGCCGTCGAGACGTTCCAGCAGCGCCATGGCATCAAGGTTGACGGCGTTGTCGGCCCGAACACGCTGCAAGCCCTGAATGAAAGCGTCGACTCCAAGATCGCACGTATTGCCGATTCAATGGAACGCTGGCGCCAGCAGGGCCCGGCAGACGCGAAATATGTCTGGGCCAACATCCCCTCCTATACGGTCGAAGGCTGGAATGGGACGACACGCGAAATCGCTATGAAGTCCATTGTCGGCATGTCCAGCCGTCAGACGCCCACCTTCAATGACGAGATCGAGTACACCGTTGCCAATCCCCGCTGGTATGCGCCCGTCAGCATTGTCTCAAAGGACAAGCTGCCGAAGCTGCAACGTGATCCTTCCTATGCACAGCGCGCCAATTTCAAGATCTATGACCGCGCCAATGGCGAGCAGGTCAGCGCCTATAATGTAAACTGGAACGATCCGTCTTCGGCCAGCAAGTATCGTCTTGTGCAGCAACCGGGCAGCAATAATGCCCTCGGTGAGCTCAAGATCATCTTCCCGAACCAGTATTCGGTCTATCTGCACGGCACACCCGGCAAACACCTTTTCGACCGCGCGGAACGCGCCTTCAGCTCTGGCTGTATCCGCCTTGAGCACCCAGACCAGATGGCAGAATGGGTCGCGGGTCAGGATTCCGAAGAGCGCGCCCGGGAAGTGAAGGACGCGCTGTCGACGACTACCAATCAGCGCATCGACTTCGAAAGCCGTCTGCCGATCCACATCACCTATATGACGGTGACCGTGAACGATGACGAGACGGTGAACTTCTGGCGCGATATTTATGACCGCACAGAAGGCATCAAGCAGGTTGAAAGATCGGCCCCGCTCGGTCAGACCGCCTCGGTGAACCAAGAGCAATCATCGACAGACCGGGGTTAGACCTTGATGCTGGAAACGCTGCTGACAGCTACATTTCTACAGCTTTCGACTTTTACCGGCGCGGCGCCAGCCGTGCCGGTTTCTGTCGGCGGCAAACCCGTGCCGCACGATATCTGGCATTATATGGCGCTGCCGGGCGACACTATTGAGCTGACCGTGCCTGCCGGCATGGCCGCCTATCTGGACGATACCCGGCTTGAAAATGCGGCCAGCTTCCCTGCCCCCGAAAAACCCGGAACCTATGCGCTGGAAATCCGCAGCCTTCAGGGCGAGGTGAAAAACAAGATTGCGCTCTTTGTGCTGGAACCAGCCGACCAGGTCGATGGCTCTGGCCGGGTCAATGGGTTCCGTATGGGCAAATATCCCCAGGATACACCGCTCGGCTATATCCGCCTCGATGAGGGATATGGTGACGTCAACGTCTCACCTAGTTTCCGGATCGGCCAGTTCTTGTGCCATCAACAGCCCGACCACTGGCCAAAATACCTTCTTATCTCAAGCACCAACCTCGAACGCCTCGAATTGCTTCTCAAGTCACTGAATGATGACGGCATCACGGACGCAGACACCTTCTTCGTGATGAGCGGCTTTCGTTCGCCGTTCTACAATACGGCAATCGGCTCTGCGACGCTGTCGCGTCACATGTATGGCGACGCGACGGACATCTATGTCGATGTGGCCCCGCGCGATGGCGTGATGGACGATCTAAACCGGGACGGAACCGTCGATAAGGCCGATGCCGACTTCCTCTACGACTACGCACAGGAACTGTTCGCCGCCACAGAAGGCATCTCTCAGGGCGGGCTTGGCAGCTACAGCGCAAATGCCGTCCACGGCCCTTTTGTTCATGTTGACGGGCGCGGGCGCGCCGCGCGGTGGGGCCGCTAGGTCCTGTACGCGGCGCCGATAAAGACAACACACCAGGCCATTAAGGCCGACAACCAGCGGGGGCAGTCATGCCAGACATTTTCGGTGACCTTTTCACACTGAGTGGGTTTTTCACCTTGCTCATGCTGCTTCTGCTACAGGCCGTGCTCGGCTTCGACAACCTTCTCTATATCGCGATCGAATCCAAACGCACTGGCGAGCATGCTTCGAAAGTGCGCCGCTGGGGCATTGGCCTCGCCATGCTGTTCCGGATTATCCTGCTGATCGTGATCGTCAGCCTGTTCGGCCTGCTCGCCGAACCACTTTTCGCACTCGATATCCCCCGTATCATAGATGGGGAATTTACCCTGCAGTCGCTGGTCACGCTCGTGGGCGGCAGCTTCATCATCTACACGGCAATCAAGGAAATCCACCACCTCCTCACAATCGATGAGGTGGGCGGTCACCACAAGAAAGAGAAGAAATCCGTCACCCAGGCGATCCTCCTGATTGTGACGATGAATGTCGTCTTCTCTTTTGACTCCATTCTGTCCGCGATGGCGATTGCCAATGTGAAGGAGGTCATCGATGGCGTAACAGAGACGCGCTACCAGGTCACCATCATGACCATCGCCATTCTCGCTTCCGGTGTTCTCATGATCCTGATGGCCGATTATGTAGCCGACTTCCTGCAGAAAAACCGGATGTATGAGGTCCTCGGCCTCTTCATTCTATTCCTTGTCGGTGTGCTGCTGGTGACCGAAGGGGCCCATCTTGCCCACATGCACATCTTCACCTTCGAGATTCTCGCCATGTCCAAGTCGAGCTTCTATCTCGTCGTCGGCGTACTGATCATATCGGACATCATCTCCACCAGCTTCCAGAAACGTCTCTGGGCCCAGCGGGAGCAGGAGTTGCGCAAGGGCGGCAAGAAGGTCAGCTCAGCGGATCATTAGTCCCGCGGAAGCCGTCATCAGGCACACCGGCGCACGCGTACAGCCATCCTGTCGCCCTTGCGCCCGACATCGCCTTCATAGGCCACCCGGCCGTCGCGCCCGCCGGACAGAAGCTCGACAGGCTGGTCGGCTGGCAGGCCAAGCAACAGTGTGTCGCCGGCCTTCAGCGCCGAGACCCGGCTCACTGGCACGCTCAGGGATGCTATCCTTGCCGTCAGCAAGGCTGTGCCCTCTCGCGCCCCTGCCTTCGCACGCGGCTTTTCTGCTGGCTGCCGTTTACCCTCGGAGGTGAGCGACCACAGCGCAGCTGTGCTCGCGCGTCCTGAGGCGTCGACGTCAAAACGGTACCGGGTCCCGCAATCGGTTGAGAGAAGCGACATCACATAGGTCGGGTTCGTCTCGATAGCGACGAGCGAGATCCCTTCGCCGAGCATCCGCGCAAAGGGTGAGAGAAACTGTTCAAGCAGGGCACAGTCAATGACGCTTAGCCGGCGTGGACGTGGGTCGGCCTCAAAGGTCAGCGCACCGCAGGCATTCGCGATCAGATGGTCGCTCAGTGCCGCGCTCAGCCGGATGACGTGGGTCACATCGCCCGTCTCATCACCGAAGGTCGCGAACGCGCCCCCTTCTTCCTCGCCCGTTTCCTTGAGAAGCTCTCTCTTTGACTGGAAATCACCAGCCGAATTGAGGCTGACCGCCGCCTTTAGCCCGGCCGACTGGCCGAACGCTCTTGAGAACCGTGCCGCAAAACGCTGGCCCTCAAGGCGGTTCTTGTCGACAGGCGGCTCAAGCTCCTCATCGAAACCGCGCGGCGCGCCGCCCTCATCGTTGATGCTTGGCAGGTCGGGGCGCAACAGTGCCTGAATCTCCTCGCGCGAGAGGATGCCCCGCGCGGTCGGCACCTTGAAATCGGGGGCTTCCGGCAGTGGCGGCGGCGCGCTCACATTGGGAACCTCCCTCATGACAGCTCGCTCTCTGCGTGCAGACATGGACCAGTCCTCTTCGGTACTTTCTGTATCGTTCATAGGAACCCCGGATCAGCCCCTCCCGTTCTGGGCTGCGCTGGTTAATGAAGCGTTAGTGTTTTGGAGTCCGCCTGCACCAGAATCGGTCTTTGCGAGCCTTTTTTCGCAGAAAAGGTAAACAGCCCGGGAAAACGGGTTAACGCTCCGCAGCTGAAATTAAGCTCACCGCAATATTCCGGTAATCTTTGATTCGGATTCCCGTGGCAGTTTCAGACCTAACGGACCGGCCCTTACAAAACCGCCGGGCGTTGGGTGATAAAAAACGGCAGGGCCTCATGGCTCTGCCGTTTTCAATTCCAGACGATCAACAGGCCGGCTGGATCAGTCGTCGCGAACGGTACGTTCCTTACGCTCGTGACGCTCCTGGGCTTCCAGGCTCAGCGTCGCGGTCGGACGCGCTTCCAGACGGCGCAGGCTGATCGGCTCGCCCGTCTCGTCGCAGTAACCATAAGTGCCTTCATCGATGCGGCGCAGCGCGGCGTCGATCTTGGAGATCAGCTTGCGCTGGCGGTCACGGGTGCGCAGCTCAAGCGCCTTGTCGCTTTCAGAGGAGGCCCGGTCCACAATATCAGGCAGATTGCTCGAATCTTCCTGAAGATTGTTAATCGTCGATTTGGTGCCGGCGAGGATATCGTTTTTCCACTCTTCGAGGCGCATCCGGAAATAGGCCTGCTGGCGTGGGTTCATGAAATCTTCATCGTCGGACGGGACATAGTCATTCAGTTTGGTATCGGCCATGGTTTCCATACCTCCCACTGGCGCGGCCTATATAGCGTGTCGCCCGGCTGCGCAATCCGGCAATACATTATCCTGAGTAGACACGGGCGCACATGAACGCGGTCTGAATCCTGCAAGCCCAGTGCCATGTGCGGTGGAGACTGCAGCCCCTTGCGGACAGGCCAGCGGCTGTGTCCTATAGCGGCTCGGGGGAGACGGGCTCAGGGCCCGCTTGGTTCAGGTTTTCAACTCAGGTCGGCAAATGGCCCGCTATCACAGACGCAGGCAGGCAGATCAGAAAGGGACGTGGCGCCAGGCGCTCGTCTTCAACAGCCTGCTCGTCATACTGGCCGTGCTCGCCAGCCGCGTCCTCGTTAACGCTTATTCGCCCCAGGCCTTTGGTGGCATTGCAGACGTTGAGGCGCGCGACGAAACCCGCCGGGAGATCGACCGCACCTTCGAGACCATTGTGCCGGACGGTGTGCCTTCGCGTGTTTTCTGGGCCGATCAGATCGCCGAACAGCTGACCATGCGCGATCTGTCCGCCGCCCGGGGCTATCTGCTGGCCGCCCCCACCATGCTGAGTCGCAATGACCGGCGGGCTCTCATGGCGGCCTTTGCCGCAGAAGAATCCGGCAGCGAGGACGACCGGCTCACCCGGGCGGGCCTTCTCTTCCTGCCCAATGATGTGCGCGCCAACTATCAACGCGCGGTAGAGCGCCCGAATGTCCAGCTTCCACAAACGCCGCCCGCAGATGAGATGTCCGGCGCGACTGAAAACGAAGCTTATGATGACACCGGCCCGCCACCAACCTTGGAGACCGGAACCCACGCACACCTGGCAGGCCTGCCAGCCGGATTTTCCATGATCGGTGACCGCGCAGACCTTGTCCGGCGTTCCCAGCAATGGGTGAACGGCGATCCCGTCGACACCATGCAGCTACGCCTCGGCGCCATCGCGCATCTCGGTCTGCAGCAGGAGGGTGGCGCCCCCGCCTATCTTTCGGGAATATCTGTGCTTCGTGCGGCCGGGCGAGCCGGCCGCCTCGACGAGGCATATCTGGATTATCTGCGCGAACGGGTCGAAGCCGCCCTTCCAGAGGAGACCGCGCGCCAAGAGCTTCGTAGCTCCGTCTCAGCCGTTCTGCCCCCGCGTGAGCGCCAGCAGCAGGTGCTTGAGGCTTATCGGGACGCCGTCGACGCCGAGGGGCTTTCGCGTCTGGAGCGCGATCTTGGCTCCATCTCAGCCATCGCTGCCCACACCAGCCCTTCAGGCGCCGTCGCCCTGGTCGAACTCGCCCGCTCTCCTGAAGACATGCGCAAGCTGGAGCTCGTTGCGCTCTCCGGCAGTGACCGCGCGGTTGCGCTTGCAAAGGAAATCGGCCCGCGTCTTACGGGCCTAGCTCAGCTCGGAATCAGATGGTCCACCGGCCTGGTTTTCCAGATCCTCGGCGTCGTCGCCATCTTTATCGCGCTCGGCTGGTCAAGCTTTTCGGCTCTCTATCGGCTGCCCCTGAACGGGCACCGCTGGTAATTTTCAAGAAAGGCCCTCAGCGGGCTCTAGACTGCTGCGAATGCGCCCTGCAGCCCGTCGATCAGCAATTGCACAGAGAGCGCGGCCAGGATGACACCGAAGATCCGTGTGATCGCGCCGGCAATACTGTCGCCCATGGCTTTTACAAGCGGGCCGGCGATCATGAAAACGAACAGGCAGAGCAGCATGTTGGCGCCGATTGCGGCCAGCACGACAGCCTGCGTCATCCAGTTGGCCGCCTCCGACATGAAAAGCATGGCGGTCGCGATGGATCCGGGCCCGGCCAGCATCGGAATACCCATCGGGAAGACCGAGACGTCATCCAGCGTCTCATGTTCTTCAAGATACTCGTCCGCACGCGTCTCACGCCGCTCGGTGCGTTTTTCGAAAACCATGTCCAGCGCGATCAGGAAGAGAAGCGCGCCGCCAGCCGCCCGGAAGGCGTCGATGGTGATATGCAGCTGACGCAGCAGCCAGGTGCCGAAAAAGGCAAATCCGAAAATGATGATGGTCGCAACCAGCACGGAGCGCCACGCCATGGTCCGCCGATAGTGGGGATTCCCCTTCGCCGTCAGCGACGCAAATACGGGCGCCACACCGAGGGCATCGATGAGCACGAAGAAGGTCACGAAGGACGCAGTAAATACGGAGACGAGATCGCCAGTCATGGCAGCGCCATATAGGGCCTATTTCAGCGCGTCCAGTATCTCCCTGACGCGGGGATGCAGGGCTGGCTTGTCTAGGCGCATATTCGCGGGGCGCTCCACGTTCTCTCCGGCGGCCAGCATGGTGATAAGGCGAAGCCCCCTGGCGCGCTGTAGCAGGGCGGCAAGTTCGCACGTTTCCAGCGCTTCGAGGGCGATGCCGTCTTCTACCTCAATTCTGACAGGCGCCGAAACTTTGCCTTTCTCCAGCGCTTCTATCGCGGCCGAAAGGTCGCTCAGTATTGTCGTCTGGTCGGTATCGGAAGAACTGGACATAATGGTTGCTCGGCTTTCAGGCATGGTCCGCCTCTGCAAGAACAGTTTTCAGAAGCTTCCGGCAGCCACCCAGCGCCTTGTAAAGATCGCCTGCGGCAACGAGCTGCGCGATTCTGAGTACGGCGTCGCGCTCAGTCTGGTCCGTACTCTTTTCAAGAAGATCGGTCAGGGCAGTGATCGCCGCATCATAGAGCTGGCCCGACGTCTCACCAACGATATACATCTGCATCAGGGCGAAATAGGCCGCATCATGAGGGGTGAGGACATCTTCAGGAAACATCACATCGCGCTCACGCAGGATGCGCGCTTTGGTTTCAAGCAGCATCGTCCCACGCCGTTCGCCATTGCGAATGACAGCCTCGTTCACGACCACGGCTTCGCCGGGTTTGAGTGAAAGTTTCAGCGGCATATTCCGCGCGCTCCCCGTTCCCCACATTCGATATGGCAGATTTAATACGAATTGTAAGGTTAATATCAATTGAAAGTGCCCCAATTTGGCACGATTGACGCCAAGTTATGCGACTTGGGACGGTTGCCCTTCGTCATCCTGTCCTTATCATCGCGCGTGGAAACGAATTGGAGAAATGCATGCGCTTCGAAGGCACACAGGACTATGTTGCAACCGAGGATCTGCGCGTTGCCGTCAATGCGGCTATCGCGCTTCAGCGTCCGCTTCTGGTGAAAGGCGAGCCGGGCACAGGCAAGACGGTGCTTGCCATCGAGGTCGCCAAGGCACTGGGCGTCCCGCTGATCGAATGGCACATCAAATCCTCGACCAAGGCGCAGCAGGGCCTCTACGAATACGACGCCGTCTCACGCCTTCGCGATGGTCAGATGGGTGAAGAGCGCGCCAAGGACATCTCCAACTATATCAAGAAGGGCAAGCTCTGGGAGGCGTTCACCTCCGAGGAGCGTCCGATCCTTCTGATCGACGAGATCGACAAGGCCGACATCGAATTCCCGAACGATCTTCTGCAGGAACTCGACCGTATGGAGTTCTATGTCTACGAGACCGACGAAACCGTGAAGGCCAAGCAGCGCCCGCTCGTTATCATCACCTCGAACAATGAGAAGGAACTGCCGGACGCATTCCTGCGCCGCTGCTTCTTCCACTTCATCAAATTCCCGGACGAGCAGACGATGAAGGAAATCATCGACGTCCACTATCCGGGCATCAAGAAAAAGCTCGTCGCCGAAGCGCTCACCACCTTCTATTCGATGCGCGAAGTGCCGGGCATGAAGAAGAAGCCATCCACCAGTGAGCTTCTCGACTGGCTCAAACTCCTCATGAATGAGGACATCGACCTCGAGACCATGAAGGAGCAGGATCCCGACAAGCTCACCCCGCCGCTGCATGGCGCGCTTCTAAAGAATGAGCAGGATGTCGCCCTGTTTGAACGCCTTGCCTTCCTCTCGCGCCGCGAGAGCGGTGGCGGACGCCGCGGCCCGGCAGGTTAGGCTTTCACCGCATGAATGAGGCGTTCGGCATTGCCGTCGCCTCCCTTGATTGGGCTGTCAGTGCGCGCACTGACAGCCCATTTCATATCGGCCAGCCAGTCGCAGAAAGCGGTCTCCGCCCGCTCAACGGCGGCCTGATCGCTGACCAACCCGCCCTTGCCGACATAGGCCCGCCCGACCTCGAATTGCGGCTTGAACAGGGTCACCAGGTCTGCGCCCTCCCGCGCGAGCGACAGGGGCACGCCCAGAAGCTTCTGAAGCGAAATGAAACTGGCATCGCAGACAATGAGCGATGGAGGCGAAGTCAGCATATCCCCCGTGAGGTGGCGTGCGTCAGTGGCCTCCAGAGACGTCACGCGAGCGTCAGCGGCGATCCGCTCATGCAGCTGTCCGCGCCCGACATCGACGGCCAGGACACTAGCTGCACCCCGCTGCAGAAGGACATCGCTGAAGCCTCCGGTCGAGGCGCCTATGTCCAGGCAATGGCGGCCCGCCGGATCAACGCTGAATACATCCAGCGCGTGAGCGAGCTTCAATCCCCCCCGTGAGACATAGGGGTGCGCTGGCTCGGCCTCGATCCGGTCGCCTTCGCCAATCCTGGCCGACGGCTTGGCGAGTGGCACGCCATTCACACGAACGCGGCCCGCGGCAATGGCCGCCTGGGCCGCCGCTCGGCTGTCAAAATGTCCAAGCTCAACCAGAATTCTGTCTGCGCGGTCGCGATTTCCCATCGATCCGTCTCGCCGGAACACGAGTTCCATTTAGGTGTTGGTATGTCTAACCTGATTGCAAGGTCCGGACACAAACACCAAGGAGAATCTCCATGAGCCGCTTCCTAGCCCTTTCCGCCGCAACCGCGTCCATCGCCGTTGCCTTTGCCTGCAGCCAGCAGACCTCAAACGCCCAGGAAGAGGCGCCAACGCCGCCTGAATCCGGCGAGACCGTGCAGGCTGAAACCCCGCCAGAGATGCCGGAAGGTGATGGCCAGCAATCCATTCCCTCCATGATGCGCGCCACGGGTGAGCTGCTCGGCGATGATGGCAATGCCATCGGCGACATCAATCTTGTCGAAGGCCCAAATGGCGTCCTGATCGAAGTCACGATTGAGGATGGCTCCCTGACAGAGGGCTGGCATGCCATCCACCTTCACCAGACCGGCGATTGCAGCGATACCGGTGAGTACAAGGCGTCGGGCGGCCATATTGGCAAGATCGAAGGCGGCCATGGCCTGCTGAATACAGAAGGGCCGGAGCCGGGCGATCTGACGAATCTCTATGTCGCCTCCGATGGCTCAGCCCATTACGAGACCTTCACCAATTACGTGTCGATGTCCGACATCCTTGATGATGATGGCAGCGCCGCAATCATCCATGAGGGCCGCGACGACCATATGAGCCAGCCGATTGGCGGGGCCGGCGGCCGCGTCGCCTGCGCCGTGATCGAATAGGCGTCAGAACAGCATATCCATATGGAAACGCCGTCCCTTTGGGGCGGCGTTTCTTTTATGACCTGCGCCGTCTCCTCATCCCTTGGGATCCACTTTCCCGCGCAGGGCTTTTTTCTCGCCGGTTTCTTTCTTGGCCTTGATCCGCCGCTCGACGGAGCCGCGCGTCGGCCGCGTCGGGATACGGCGCTTTTTCCGCCGCGCCGCCTTGGCGATCATAGAGGTGAGCCGCTTGCGCGCTTCCTCCCGGTTACGCGCCTGCGAGCGGTGCTCGCTCGCCTCCACGATCACGTCGCCCTCCTTCGTCATGCGGTTCTTCCAGATTTGCCGGAAGCGCGCCTTGATGCGGGAAGGAACAGAGGACGCGTCGACATTCCAGCGTAGCTGCACCGCGCTGGACGTCTTGTTCACATTCTGCCCGCCGGGCCCCGAAGAGCGCGTGAATGTTTCGACGAGCTCCCAGTAAGGGACTGTAATCTCGTCGTTTATTTCGAGGTCTTGTTGTCCGGCCATGATGAAGGACCTGTTCAGCTAGGGTTCAAGCTGGGAACCCTATAAAGGGTTAACGCTTGTATTAAAAAGACGAAGAAAACCGGCCCGGCCGGTCAGTAGGCGAGCCAAAGGAGGTTCCTCATGGCATTCAAGACGTTCTTTCTCCGTATAGGTGCTGCAGGAGCCCTCGCGCTTGCAACCCTGACCCCCGTCGCTATGGCAGACCAGCGCGGCGACCGCTATGAGCGCGGCCATTATGACAGAGGCCATTATGATCGCGGGGATCGTCATCGCGACCGTGGCTACAGGCATCATCGTAGAGACCGTTACGACAGACGCGACCATCGCCGCGACTGGCGCCGGTATAATCGCTACCACAACAATCGCGGCTATTATGATCGCGGTTATTACAATCGCGGACGCGTCGTAACGCACAACTACTATAACGTTCCGGCCTATCGCACGCGCCCGCGCGTGGTCTACCACTATAATCGCGGCTATTATCACCCGCGATACAGGATTGGCAGCCACTTTAACTATGGCGCAGACACAATCGTCATTCGCGACTATGGCCGCTATGGACTCTATAACCCGCCCCGCGGCCATCGCTGGGTCCACCATCGCGGGAGCAATGATGCTGTGCTGACTTCAGTGGCCACGGGCGCCATCGTTGGCCTCGCCATCGGCATCCTGGCACAATAAAGCCGCAACCAGAAACTGCCTGACAAATGACCCGGCTGCCCCCGCAGCCGGGTTTTTTCCGTGTCGCCCTTTGAATCGCCCCGAGTCGTGGTCTATTTGGCGGCACCGGGCGCCTGTCGCGGTCGGTGTTACTGTTCAACAGCTGAAAGGAGGTGATCCAATGTCGAGTGAGAAACCAGGAACGGCAAATGGATCCGTTCGTGTTGGTGGACTTGGAGAGCAGCCTCTCTTTGTTTCCTAACACTGACATCAGGCAGGCTTTTTGAGCCCGCCGGGATTCAGGAGCCAATCCGGCTCACGGAGGCCACCCCCTCGGGGTGGCCTTTTCGTTTGCGCGAAATGTCTAGAACCGGCCGCGGTTGAGGTCTTCCGTCAGACGGATTTCTACGGCCTCACCCTGAATACGCTGGCGATAGACCTGCGTGTTCTCTAGCACGCGCTGAACATAGTTCCGCGTCTCGGCGAAAGGGATGAGTTCGACCCAGTCGATAGGATCTATAGCTCCGGTCCTTGGGTCGCCATAATCCTGCAGCCACCGCCGCGGACGCGACGCACCGGCATTATAGGCCGCCGCCGTCATGATATAGCTGCCATTGAACTGGCCCAGCAACGTATCGAGATGCGCGCCCCCCAGCGTCATGTTGTAGCCGGGGTCATCGGTCAGCCAGGAGGTGCGATACGGCAAGCCAATCTTCTGCGCCTCCGCGCGCGCCGTGCTCGGAATGAACTGCATCAGGCCGCGCGCATTGGCGTGTGATACGGCAGACGGGTTCATCTCGCTTTCCTGACGGGCCAGCGCATAGATCATGGCGCGTTCGACATTAGGTTCGCGCTGCAACGGATAGTCGGGGATAGGAAAGACGGCCTGCGGCGCCACCACATTCTTGGCAAGGCCAGCCTTCGCCCCACGCACGCCGACTTCCGGATAGAGATAGTCATTGGCGACCTGCGACAGCAGGACATACTCCGCCTCCGTCTCCAGCATGTCGTCTATATTGTAGGCAAAGCGGCGGAAATCCATTTCCTGACCATTCTCGGCCAGCAGGATGGCAGCCTTGACCTGAGGACGGCTCATGAAGGCGTTTCGCTCCGCCTCCGTGACGTCCGACTCGGTCTTCAGATAGATCCGTGTCTTGCCGACTTTCTCGGCCGCTAATTGTCCATAATACACATAAGGGTACTGCGCAGCGCGCTCATAGGCGGCGGTGGCTTCCGTATTATTTCCCAGCGCCTCATAGGTGCGCCCCTGCCAGTAGAGCGCCCGCGCCTGACTGATCGGCGTGGAGGTACCGGTCTCCAGCGCCTTGAAGTGCGGCAGGGCCATTGCCGGCTGGTTGAGATGGCGCAGGGCCGTCCATCCGGACACCCATGCGGCTTCTGCAAAATTGGCGCCCGAACTCATCCCGTGGCGGGAAGCCATGTCATAGGCGAGCTGGAAATTGCGGTCGGTCAGCGCCTTGCGGATCGGCCAGTGACGCAGATTCCAGAGGTCGTCCTGGCCGGCAGGCGGTACTTGCGTGCCATCAATGCTTGCCAGAAGCGGAACCCAGTTATCGTCGCCTTGTCCGGCCTTTTTACGCCAGTTTGCACGGTCAAAGACCAGACCGGGGTGGTTCTGCAAGGAAGCCGGCACCGCGTCCACGGCCGCATCGACACCAGCCGCGCGTGCCTGCAGGCGATAGCGCGCATCGATCAGCTTTGCCCAGTCTGCACCGACATAATCCTTCAGCCGCGTCGCCGCCGTGCGCTGATTGGTCCACAGCAGGAAGTCGGCCCGCGTCTGATGATCGGCTTGAGTGAGTTGACCGCCATACTGGTCGAGCACGGCCTGGGTCGTGGCGCTGTCGAGCGTATTGCCATGCCAGGCTTCCCGAATTACGTCCATCGCTTTCTGCGCCTCGCCGCTACGGCGATAGGCTTCTGCCAGCGCAAAGCGCCCCTCTCCGGATACGGGCCCGCCCATCTCGCTGAACCAGGCGATCTTCTGTTGATCGTTGAGAGCAGAACGGTTGATGTTCTCCTCAGCACGGACCTGAAGCGTCGTCATGAATGGCCAGTCGGCGCGTTCGCGCAGAAGCGTCGTCATCTCGTCGAACGACATATTCTGGTCGCTGCGGCCGCGGAACCAGGCAATTAGGTCGCGGACTGTCTCGTCACCGGTCCGCGCCTGCAGGGCTCGCACCGTGCTCCAGTCGCCCCGCTCCATCGATGTGATGGCGTCACGGAAAATACGGGCCTCCGTTGTAGAGACCACGCTGGAGGCCGGCACCAGATCTGGTTTGACGCTCGGCGAGGAAGATGGCGCAGCAACTGCAATCGGTGAACCCGATGCCAGTAAGATGGCTGCGGAAATTGCGCGGTATGTGCTAACGCCCATGAAGGCCTGCCTGTTTTCTAATGGCTGCTGACGTGTAAGAGACGAATATCGTCTATTTCGACAATTTGTGTAACATATAATTCGCGGCAAGATTACGATGTTCCAAGGTTCTATTCCGGCGCTTATCACTCCCTTCAAGAATGGGGAGGTCGACAGGAAAGCATTTGCCGACCTCGTCGAGCGCCAGATCGAGAACGGTGCCGGCGGCCTCGTCCCATGCGGCACGACAGGCGAATCGGCCACGCTCAGCCATGAAGAACACCGCGAGGTCGTCAGCCTCTGCATCGAGGTAACCGCCGGGCGTATTCCGGTTATCGCAGGCGCAGGCTCCAACTCGACCCGCGAGGCGATTGGCCTCGTCCAGCACGCCAAGGATGCCGGCGCGGATGCGGCCCTCTGTGTCTGCCCATATTACAACCGGCCCGATCAGGCCGGGCTCGAAGCCCACTTCCGCGCAATTGCGGATACTGTGGCGCTGCCGATCATTCTTTACAACGTGCCTGGACGCACAGTGTCCGACGTCCAGCCGGATACGGTGATCCGCCTCGGCAAGCACCCAAACATTGTCGGTATCAAGGACGCCACGGGCGACCTTGCACGCGTCAGCCTGCATGCAGCCGGGCTGAAAGGCGAGCAATTCGTCCAGATCTGCGGTGAGGACCCTGTGACCCTCGGCTACCGCGCGATGGGCGGCACTGGCTGTATCTCCGTCACCTCGAATGTCGCGCCCGCCGAAATGGCGCGCATGCACAAGGCGATGGATGAGAGCGACCTTGAGACAGCCCGCGAGATCGAAACCCGCTTCATCGCTCTTCACAAGGCGCTCTTCTGCACGCCCTCTCCCGGCCCGGCCAAATATGCGCTCTCGCGTCTTGGCCTCTGCAGCGATGAGCTTCGCCTGCCGCTTGTCGGCCCGGATGAAGCGTCGCGTCGCAGAATAGAGGCTGCAATGGAGATCGCAGGCCTTATATAGCCTCCCATGTCCAGAAAGACCCAGATCAAGGGCCGCAATGACGGCCTCGTGGCAGAGAATCGCCGCGCCCGCTTCGACTATCAGGTTGAGGACACGCTGGAGGCTGGCCTCGAACTGAAAGGCAGCGAGGTCAAATCCCTGCGGAATGGCCGCGCGAATATCGCCGAATCCTATGCCGCCGTGGAAAATGGCGAGCTCTGGCTCGTGAACGCGGATTTCCCGCCCTATGAGGGCGCGAACCAGTTCAACCATGATCCTCGCAGGCGCCGCAAACTGCTCGCCTCAAAGCGCGAAATCGCAGAGCTGTCGCAGAAGGTGGAGCGGGCCGGGCGCACAATTGTGCCGCTCAAGCTCTACTTCAATGACCGGGGCATCGCGAAACTTCTCATCGGTCTGGCGACCGGCAAGAAGGCGCCAGACAAGCGCGAGACGGCCAAGAAGCGCGACTGGCAGCGCGAAAAGTCGCGTATCCTCAAGGAAAACTAGGCGCCGATGATCCGCGCGAACTGCGCCGGATCGACATTCCCGCCTGACAGGACCACGCCAACCCGCTTGCCCTTCGCCTCTTCTGGCAGGTCGAACAGCGCGCAGGCCAGCGCCGCCGCACCGCCCGGCTCAAGCACCAGCTTGAGATGGCGGAAAGCCAGCCGCATCGCTTCCTTGATCGCATCGTCGCTGACAGCCAGCCCGCCAGCCAGAAGCTCGCGCCCCAGCGCCCAGGTCAGCTCGCTCGGCGCGGGCGTCAGGATGGCATCGCAGATAGACCGGGTTCCCGGTGCATTCGGCTTGATCTCACCTGCTGCCAGAGACCGCCGCCAGTCATCATGCTCTTCGGGTTCAGCGGACCAGACCCGGATATCAGGGTCAAAACTGCGATAGCCGAGCGTCAGCCCATTGATCAGCCCCCCGCCGCCTGCACAGCAGATGATATGGTCCAGCGGCGTATTCGCGTCCCGCATCTGCTGGCCGAACTCGACCCCGGCGCTCCCCTGCCCTGCGATGATGTACGGATCGTCGAAGCTCGGCACGAGCGTCGCCCCGCGCTCCCTTGCCATTTCGGCGGCAATCTCTTCGCGGCTTTCGCCGTCGCGGTCATAGAGCCGGATCTCAGCGCAGTCGCGGCGCACGCCTTCCACTTTGATGGCCGGGGCATCGGCTGGCATCACGATCAGCGCGGGCATCTGGAAAACCCGCGCCGCACGGGCCACACCCTGCGCATGATTGCCGGATGAAAAGGCCACCACGCCTTTTTCGCGCGCCTCCGCCGGCAATTGCAGCAGGCGATTGGTCGCCCCCCTGATCTTGAAGCTGCCGGTCAGCTGAAGGTTTTCGCATTTGAGACAAAGGCTTGCGCCCGCAAGCTCATTCAGCGCCTCATTCTGCAGGACCGGTGTACGTCTTACATGCCCATGCACCCTACGCGCCGCGTCCAGCACGTCCTGCTGGCTGGGTAGGCTCGTCTCGTCCGACATTACAGGTTTCCAGAATAATCTCTCAGGATAGTCTTTGCCGCCTCTGCCGTTTCCGGATGGGCAAGCGCGTGCGCCACACAGGCCTTGAAATAGCCTGCCTTGGAGCCGCAGTCGAACTCTTCACCCTCGAACTCATAGGCAAAGAAGTCCTGCGTCTCCATCAGCCTGACCATGGCGTCGGTGAGCTGGATTTCCCCGCCAGCCCCCTTGCCCTGGTCTTCCAACAGGCCGAAGATCTCAGGCTGCAGGATATAGCGTCCGGTAATCTTGAGGTTTGAGGGGGCCTCCTCACGCGGCGGTTTCTCAACCATGCCGCTCATCTCGATCAGCCGTCCATCACGCGATTTGGGGGCGATCACGCCATAGGATGACACATTTTCCTCAGGCACCGGATCGACCGCCACGATATTGCCGCCGACCCTGTCATAGGCCTCGACCATCTGCGCGAGCGCCGAGGGCTTGGCCCGCAGGATCACATCCGGCAGGAGGACGGCGAACGGCTCATGGCCGATTATATCCTTGGCGCACCAGACCGCATGACCAAGACCGAGCGGGGCCTGCTGCCGGGTAAAGCTCGCCGCACCGGGGGCGAGCTTCGTGCGCTGGACATCTTTCAGGATGTCGGCCTTGGAGGATTTCTGGGCGAGCGAATGTTCCAGTTCGAAGGCTTCGTCGAAATAGTCCTCGATGGCGCCCTTCCCGCGGCCCGTCACGAAAACGAAATGCTCAATTCCCGCTTCGCGTGCTTCATCTACCACATATTGGAGCACTGGCTGGTCGACGACCGGCAATAGCTCCTTCGGGATGGATTTGGAGGCGGGCAGCACCCGCGTCCCGTGCCCGGCGACCGGCAGCACTGCTTTCCGAATGCCCATGATGTTCTCTTTCGCGCAGCTTCGTTACATCATCATATGGCGCTTCGACCTGAACGCCAGCCGCAGCTTGTCAAATTTCATAAAAGACAAAGAGACGCACAAAATTGCGTTCATTGGTCAATCGGAAGGCATCGGCCGCGAAATTACCCCGTCCGGCGCAAGGCCCGCAACGGGCCGTCTCGAACTGCGTTAAGATAGCTAAGCGCCAGCAACCACAGGAAGACGACATGGATACACGCGCACCCGGTAAGCTCGCCTGGATCGCCAGGCTAAGGGTGCCCGTGCTCATCATGCTTGTTTCAATCGGTGGGTGGGCCGGGGCCGAATATCTCTGGCCGGACAGCGGTTATGTGGCGGCCACGCTGATCGCATCGCGCTTCCTGACGATCATCGCCATAGGCTGGGCAGTCACTTCCCTGACCGACCTTGCCATCAAGCGCCGCATCTCGCGGCTCGACATTGACGCCTCCGACAATTTCCTCGCCCGCAAGACGGCAACCCGCCTCGACGTCATGCGCCGCGTCATTATCGTGATCGGCGCCATTGCGACGCTTGCCTGCGCCCTCGTCGTTGTGCCCTGGGCGCGTCAGCTCGGCGTGTCCCTGCTCGCCTCCGCCGGCATTGTCGGTATCGCAGTGGGCCTGGCGGCGCGTCCCGTTCTCGCCAATCTTATCGCAGGCATACAGATCGCCTTCACCCAGCCCATCCGGATCGAGGATGCTGTTGTGCTGGAAAATGAATGGGGATGGATCGAGGAAATCGACCTCTTCTACGTCGTCGTGCGCATCTGGGACCGGCGCCGTCTCATCGTGCCGCTCACCTATTTCATCGAGAAGCCCTTCCAGAACTGGACGCGCAAGACCGGGACGATCATCGGGTCGGTTTACTGGTGGCTCGACTATCGCGCACCGGTGGCGAAGATGCGCGACAAGCTGGAAGAAATCCTCAAGACGACCGACCTCTGGGACGGTGAAGTCTGCAACCTTCAGGTCTCCGAAACCGACAAGATGACCATACAGGTGCGCGCCCTCGCCACCGCCAGCACGAGCCCCCGCGCCTGGGACCTTCGCTGCTATATCCGCGAGCAGATGATCAACTGGCTGCAGGCCGAACATCCCGAAGCCTTCCCGCGCATCCGTGCCCGCGCGGAGGTCTCCGACGAGCCCATGGCCTTTACCCCGCCTGCTCGCCCTTCAGATATTGAGCTTGGCGACCAGTCTCTGGATGGCACCGAGAAACTCCCGGAAGACCAACCAGAGCCCAAGGCCTGAAACAGGTGCTGCGGAGAACACCCTAAAGCGTACTGACCAGATGCCCGCCATCGACGGCGATCGTCGTGCCCGTCATATAGCTGCCCGCATCCGAAGCCAGAAGGAGAAGCGCCCCGGTCAATTCCTTATGGTCGCCAAAGCGGCGCATTGGGATACGTTTGCGCATCTTGTCGCCGGGCTCACTCTCCAGGAATTCGTCATTGATGTCGGTCTTGAAATAACCTGGCGCCAGCGCATTCGCTCGGATGCCGTAACGCGCCAGCTCCAGCGCCATTACGCGCGTGAAGTGCTCCACCGCCGCCTTGGAGGCCGCATAGGCTGCGATCGTATATTGGGGCCGCTTTGCAGTAATGGACGCAATGTTGATGATCGACCCGGGCTTACCGGCCTCCATCAGCGCATTCGCGCCGGCCTTCGCGACCCGCCAGACACCGTCCAGATTACAATCCATGACAGCGCGCCAGTCTTCCTCCGTCATCTGCGTGAACCAGTTGTCGCGCGAGATACCGGAATTGTTGACGATGATGTCGGCCGGGCCGCCAAGCTCATCCTGAACTGTCTTGAAGGCCGCTTCGACGCTCGCCGGATCGGTCACATCCATGGAGACCGCAAGCGCCTTCCCGCCGGCCGATTTGATTTCCCCGGCCAGCGCCTCAAGTTTCTCAAGGCGCCGCGCGGCGAGCACGACAGTGGCTCCGGCCTCAGACAGGCCCCGCGCAAAACTTCCACCCAGGCCGCCGGACGCTCCGGTAATCAAGGCCGTCTTTCCGGTTAAATCAAACAATTCCATGCCTCTTCCTTTGTCTTGCTATTGCTTTCACGCAAAAATTTTCCGATCACACGCCACATGAAGCTGACAATTTTGAAAGAAACAAGTCCGGGAGAGACGCGAGTCGCGGCAACCCCGGAATCGGTGAAGAAGCTTGTCGGCCTCGATCACACAGTCACCATTGAGACAGGTGCCGGTGTGGCCGCAGGCTTTCCAGACAAGGCTTTTTCAGATGAAGGTGCAACGATCGCCAGCTCGGCCAGCGAAGCGCTGAACGGCGCCGATCTTCTCATGAAGGTCCGCGCGCCGAGCGCCGAGGAATCGGCAAGCTATCCCGAAGGCCTGACGGTCATCGCCCTGATGAACCCGTTCGGCATGGGCGACCTTGCCGACGCCTTCAATGCGAAGAAGCTCAACACGCTTGCCATGGAATTTACCCCGCGAATCACGCGGGCTCAGTCCATGGATGCGCTGTCCTCACAGTCAAACCTCGCTGGCTACCGCGCCATGATCGAAGGTGCGGCTCTGTATGGCCGCGCCCTGCCAATGATGATGACAGCCGCCGGCACGGTCGCGCCGGCCAAGGTCTTCGTCATGGGCGCAGGCGTCGCTGGCCTCCAGGCTATTGCCACCGCCCGCCGTCTTGGCGGCGTGGTAACTGCCACAGATGTCCGCCCGGCCGCCAAGGAACAGGTCGCCTCTCTCGGCGCGAAGTTCATCGCGGTCGAGAATGAGGAGTTCAAGGAAGCCGAGACCGCTGGCGGCTACGCCAAGGAAATGTCGGACGACTACAAGAAGCAGCAGGCAGAACTGACGGCGACCCATATCGCCAAGCAGGACATCGTCATCACGACGGCCCTTATTCCGGGCCGCCCAGCACCGGAACTGGTGACCGAGGATATGGTGAAGGCGATGAAGCCGGGCGCAGTCATTATCGACATGGCGGTCGCCACCGGCGGCAACTGCAAGCTGTCCAAGCCCGATGAAGTCGTCGACGTGAACGGCGTCAAAGTGGCCGGTTTCTCCAACCTGCCTGCCCGCCTTCCCGCCGATACCTCCTCGCTTTACGCCAAGAACCTCGTCGCCTTCCTGCCGCTTATCACGGCAGAGGATGGCTCCCTCAACCTTGAGACCGATGACGAGATCGTCACCGCGATGATCCTCACCAAGGGCGGCGAAACCGTGAATGAAAGGCTGAAATCATGAAAGCCATACCCGTAATTCTCTCGGCGCTCGCGCTGGCCCTGCCAGCCCACGCCGCCGAAGTGACGGCAATCAACCCGACGGTCTTCCTTGCCGCGATCTTCGCGCTGGCCTGCTTCGTCGGTTACTATGTCGTCTGGTCGGTGACCCCGGCCCTCCATACCCCGCTCATGGCTGTCACCAATGCGATCTCCTCTGTGATCGTGGTCGGTGCCATCGTCGCGGCGGCCTCCTCGGGCGCGATCAATGGCGGCTGGACCGCCAAGATCCTCGGCGGTGTCGCCGTCGCGCTCGCCAGCGTGAACATTTTCGGTGGCTTCCTCGTCACCCAGCGCATGCTGGCCATGTACAAGAAGAAGGGGGAGTAGACCTTGGAACAGTTCACCAACACATGGGCCCCGCTTCTCTATCTTGTCGCGGGCATGCTTTTCATCCTCGCGCTGCGCGGGCTGTCCAGCCCGGCAACGGCGCGTCTCGGTAACCGCAACGGCATTATCGGCATGGCAATTGCCGTCGCCACCACACTTGCCCTGCTCTGGGAAAGCCTTGATGTCACCACATGGGGCATCCTTATAGCGGCCGTGGCCGTCGGCGGGGTGATCGGTGCAATCACCGCGCGCCGCATCGCCATGACCGCGATGCCGCAGCTTGTGGCCGCCTTCCACTCACTGGTTGGTATGGCTGCCGTGCTGGTCGCAGCCGCCGCCCTCTACGCCCCGCTCGGCTTCGGCATCGGGGTTGTCGGCGATATCCATCTGGTCTCGCTGATCGAGCTTTCGGTTGGCTCCGCCATCGGCGCGCTGACCTTTACCGGCTCGGTGATCGCCTTTGCCAAGCTCAACGGCAATATGTCGGGCTCCCCGATCATCCTGCCGGCGAGGCATTTGCTGAACATTGCGCTCGCCGCCGCCATCGTGGCCCTCGTGGTCGTGCTGATCATGTCCAGCGGCGCTGCCACCTGGGCATTCTGGACGCTCACCGTCCTTGCCTTCGTCCTGGGTGTCACGCTGATCATCCCGATTGGCGGCGCGGACATGCCGGTCGTCGTCTCGATGCTGAACTCGTATTCGGGTTGGGCCGCGGCCGCGCTCGGCTTCACGCTCGGCAATTTCGCCCTGATCATCACCGGCGCGCTTGTCGGCTCCTCGGGTGCCATCCTGTCCTACATCATGTGTAAGGGCATGAACCGCAGCTTCATCTCGGTGATCCTCGGCGGCTTCGGCGCGGACGACAGTGGCGGCGCCGATCCGGCCGCGCAGGTCGACCGCCCGTTCAAGCAGGGCTCAGCTGACGATGCCGCTTTCATCATGAAGAATGCCTCCAAGGTCATCATCGTGCCGGGCTACGGCATGGCGGTCGCCCAGGCGCAGCACGCGCTGAAGGAAATGGCAGAGCTTCTGAAGGAAGAAGGCGTCGAAGTGAAATACGCCATCCACCCGGTCGCTGGCCGTATGCCAGGCCATATGAACGTCCTGCTCGCCGAAGCGCAGGTGCCGTATGACGAAGTGTTCGAGCTGGAAGACATCAATTCCGAGTTCAACACCTCTGACGTTGCCTTCGTGATTGGTGCGAACGATGTGACCAATCCGGCGGCGAAGACCGACCAGTCCTCGCCAATCTACGGGATGCCTGTCCTCAATGTTGAGGATGCTGGCACGGTGCTCTTCATCAAGCGCTCCATGGGCTCTGGCTATGCCGGCATCCAGAACGAGCTCTTCTTCAAGGACAACACAATGATGCTGCTGTCCGACGCCAAGAAGATGGTGGAGAACATCGTCAAAGCCCTCTAGGGCCGCTCACTACCAGACAAACGAAAAGCCCGGCTGAAACGGCCGGGCTTTTTTCTTTATGGAGGGTCGCAGAAATCAGGCCTCACTCCTGACCGCGAAGCGGTATGGGAGCCCATCTCCAGACATCTCGCCAAACCGCGACGTCAAATGGTGGACTCTCCGCGCAATAAGCTTCCCGCCTACCGCGCACCGGCCCTCTTCAACTCACCTTGGGCCCAGCCGCCCACCGGCAGCGCGTCGATCTCCGGCCGCGCGAAATAATAGCCCTGCATCAGCTCGACGCCCATTTCGCTCAGAGTCTCATACTCTTCAGCCGTCTCGACGCCCTCGCAGATCGGCGTGACGTCCAGCTTGCGGGCAATCTTCAGGATTCCCTCCACAATGATCTTCTTCTGCTCGTTCGCCTCGATGCCACGGATGAGGTCCATGTCGAGCTTGATGAAGTCGGGCTGAAAGGCCGCCAGCAAATTCATCCCTGCATAACCGGCGCCGAAATCGTCAATCGCCGTCGCAAAGCCCATGGAGCGATAGGTGCGCAGGATATTCAGAAGGTGGTCGGTATCCATCCGCTCATTCTCGGTGAACTCGAACATGATCCGCTCGACCGGAAATCCTGTCGCCATCGCCGCGTTCAGCGTCTGGCGGATGCAGGCACGCGGTTCATATACCGCGTTCGGCAGGAAGTTGATGGACAGGAGCGGCGAATGATCGGCCTCGCTCAAGCCGAGCGCGGACGCGGCGCGGATCGCCGTAGTGCGGCAGAGCTGGTCGAAGGAATAGCGGGTGTTATCGTCTACCCGGGAAAGAACCGCGCCTGCGCCTTCCCCATTCACCCCCCTGACCAGCGCTTCATAGGCCCGCGCCTGCCCACTGCCCGTATCGACGATGGGCTGGAAGGCCATGGTGATATCGACGTCCAGTGGCGCGCTATCCCTGCACCGGTTGCAGTCTGGGGTTGCGGTCATGATCGCTTCTCCTCGTAACACGAGAGATATTTCCGCGCTGACGTTATGATTTCATTACTTTTTCACCCCCGCGCGAAATTGGCCTTCGCTCGAGCCCCCGCTCCTTCGCCCAAAAAAAGAGGCCGCCCGGAGGCGGCCTCTGATCATTTGGCCTGATGCCAGCCTTATTCGCCAAAGACCGCATGGGCCTCATCTTCACCCATCATGGCCTGACGGACCTGAGGGATCTGCGGGCCGCCATAGGACAGGAATTCGTCGTGGAATTCCTTCCAGCCCTCTGTGCCGGTCGCATCCGGGTAGTTCGCCGCCACCCAGTCATTGCGCAGCTTGCGGATCATCAGCTTGCCCAGCGTATAGTTCAGATAGGCCGGGTCATACGTTCCGCGCGCGGCCTGCTGGGTCGCATTGCCCGGATCGATATAGCACTCGTCCTGGAAGAACTCGAAGCTCTCATCCACCGTCATTTCGCCGGTATGGAGACCGATGGCCGAGAGGTAACGGCAATTGCGCAGGAGCGCATTTGCCAGCTGACCGACCTTGGTTTCAGCATCGCCATCATGAAGGCCGGCATCCAGCATCATTTCCTCGGTATAGTGCGCCCAGCCTTCTGCGAAGGCATAGCCCACAAACATCTGGCCGAAGACGGAATCGGACCGGTTGGCATGCAGGAAGTTCAGGAAGTGGCCGGGCCAGACTTCGTGAACCGACGTGCCGAGAAGGTCCATCTTGCCCGGAATATAGGCCGCGCGGGTCGCTTCGTCCCAGCTCGGGTCCGGCGGTGAGATGTAATAGACCGATGGCAGGCCTTCTTCATAAGGCCCCGGAATGGAGATATAGGCCGAGTTCTGACGGCGATAGGGCGGGCTTTCCTTGACCAGCGCCTCTTCGGTCCCGGGAATGCTGACAATGTCTTTTTCCAGCAGAAAGGCCTTCAGGCCGGGCAGCTGCTCGCGCGCTTCCTGGACCGGGCCCTCTTCCGGCTTGTTGGCCGCCATCTTGCCCATACAGTCGGCCATGCTCATGCCCGGCGCGAAGGTCTCGCAGGCATCGGCCAGCGCCTGCTGATTGGAAGCAAGGTCCGCCTCGCCAACAGCGCGGAGCTCCTCAAGCGGAATATCGACGCCTTCGGTCAGGCGCACCATGTCGGAGAACTTTTCCGCGCCCAGCTCATAGCCGCGCTCGGTTGCAGGCTCGCTCTCGATATAGTCGGCCACCGACCGCATCGCAGCCGCCGCCTCGGCGACGACCTCGTCATATTCGGCCTGCAGTTCGGCGTCATCGACTTCTGCGAATGCTTCGCGCGCGCCATTCTCATAGAAGTCGGCAAAGCCATTAAAGCCTGACGTGCCAAGTTTCACGAAGGTAGCCGGCATCGGCACCTGAAGATTGGCCTTCACATGCTCGGTCGCGGCCGGAACATTACGGGCATAGTCGATAAAGGCGCGCATGCGCGTTTCGGCATCCGCATAGGGCCGGGCGACATAGACGCTCGGGCTGAGGGGCCCCAGATAGAAATCCGGGTTAAGGTGCGGCAAGTCGGCCTCTTCCAGCCAGAACAGCTCGCCTTCCATCGTGTTGATCAGATACTGGCGCTCGAAGGCATCGGCCTCGCTCAGACTGGCCGGATCGATCGCCTCGGCATCTGCGATCATCTGCTTGCGCATGTCGATCTGCGCCTGCAGGCCCGCCTCGCTCCAATCCGGCAGCTGGCCGTCGAACTCATGCTTGCCCTGCGAAATGGCAAAGGTCGGGTTCATCTCGAAATAGGTCTCGAGGAAGTTTGCCATATAGGCGTCCCATGTCTGGGTCTCGGCCGTCTCTGCGGCGGCCGGCGCCTCAGAGCCCGCCTCTTCCACGCTCTTGTCGGCAGGGGCGGTCTGGTCCTGGGCATGGGCCATGCCGCCTGCAATCAATGCCGCTGCGGATGTCGCGGCGAGAAGGTGTCTCAATTTCATGGTGGGGGCTCCTTGGATATCTTCCGCACACACGCGGAGAAGGTGATCAGTGTTAACAGCCTGACGGCCCTGTCCAAGCCCCAAACTGTCCGGCATGAAAAAAGCCCGGCGCTCTGGCCGGGCTTTCTCATTCAATCTCTAGCGCTTGGGGTCTTCCACATCCGGATCGACCACTGAATAGGCGTCTTCCAGAAGGTGCCCGTCGGGCTTCTTCTTCATCTTGGAATGACCGTCTATGGTGGCGCTTGAATCATCATCATGGTCATCATTCGGCACGTTCGGCAGGCGCTCATCGTCCATGTCGACAACGAGGTCGGCTTCATGTGCCTGCTGATCGGCAACGGGCGATCCGTCCTTATAGCCTGCACCGTCCGTAGACTGGTCCTCGACATCTTCGCCTTTCTTGAAGCCCTCGCCATAGCCGCGCTGACGTTCAACTTCTTCAACTCTCTGATGGTCGCGCTCGCTCATCGCGGGTCTCCTTTGTAATTGCTGTTCACATAAGGAAACGGGCAAGTCGCAAGCGCGGTTCCACGTCTTAGCGTGTATGCGCCGGCCCGAAGAGGACCGCATTCACCAGAAGAAGGTTAAGCCCGTCCAGATAGGCCCGCGTGACAGGGCTCTGCGTGAAGGCGATCACCGTCCCGGCCCCCTGCTCCTGGGCCATGAGGTAAGGCTTGTAGGCCAGCTGCGCCCGGTTCTCTTCCCACAGATAGCCGCTCGCCACCAGATCGTCTGCCGCTGCATAGTGGAAGACGTTGGTGCCATCGGCCTCATTGAGCGGGCCGTAGATGGTCGAGCCCTGATAGAGCGCCACAGCCTCCTCATAGCCGGAAGACAGCCAGTGATCGGTATCGGCGACGACATTGGCAAGGACACCCGGCACGCCGTCAGGGCTCGCTTCCGGGTCAGCGGTCATCGTCTCATAGGCATCTTCATCCGCGATGACCGTCCCGTCCGCAGGTCCCGTATCCTCGCCATTTCTCGGCTTTTTCTCTTCTTCCAAATAGGCGGTTTCGCGCCGCGCAGACAGAAGGCCATCTTCGCCTGTCAGCGCCCCGACGGCCCCTTCGAAGCCGACCAGCACACCGCCATTGCGCACGAAAGCCGACACGGCCGACATGCCGCCCGCGCCGAACTCGCCCTCAAATCCCCAGCCGGCATCCGGCAGGATCAACACGTCGTAGCGCCCAAGATCAGCCTGGCTCAACGTGCCGACACGGATTGGCGCCACCGGAATGCCGAGCTCACGCTCCAGCACATAGCGCGCCGCACCCGCGTCCGTGGCGCTCGTGCCCTCGCCCCAGGCCATGGCGACCTTCGGAAAGCTGAGCGCCACGAATTTGTCGCTGCCATAGTTGGGGCCCTCTTCGACCCAGCTCGACTGCAACGCCACATACTCCGCGCCGATCTCGGTCGCGAGCGTATTCAGCGTGGTCGCCATATCGCCATCATTGGCGCTGAGCGGGAAGACGACCGAGCCGCGTGGATATTCGCGCCCCTGCACCGTGAATTCCTCTACCGTGGCCTTGCCGGAGAGACCCGCCTCCAGCGCCGCCAGAACAAGCCTGGCCTGCCCCGCATCGCTCCACGGCACCACATAGCCATAGGCTGCGCCGGACGCCGTTATCGCGCGGACCGGGTCATCGGCGCTCACCCGGCTGGCATCGGACAGGTTCACCTGGCCGCAAGTGCGGCTCGTGACGCCCTCCATCAGCGGCATGGACCATGCTGTCACATCGTAAAGCTCATGATTGAGGCCCCGGTCGCGGCGCGACTCCTGCTCCTCGACAAAATCCTCCGGCAGGCTGGTCTCCTCGCTCAAGAGCGTCGTGATCCGCTTGCCGGCAGGCTGGGCCCGGTCGATGACCAGAGCGCCGTCCTCATAGCGCACGCCGCACACCTGCGCGCCGGGCGCAAGGCGCTGCACCACGATGTCCTGCGCGGCGAGCTTGCGGCCAAGGGTTTCGGCCTGCCAGCGGCGGTCCGACAGGTCGAAGACGAAATACCGGTCGCTCGCCCCGCGCGCATCTGCCACCGCCTCACGCCGGTAGGTCGCAAAGTCCGACAGGAACAAATCCTTGTTATTCGCCACCACTTCCGCCGTCGACAGCGTCGCGATGAAATGCTGCTCCACCCCCTGTTCATAAGTCAGGACATCGCCGGTCGACCGCTCATAGGCCAGCCCTCGCGCAGAGCCCTGCTCATAGGTCATGGCAATCGCCCCGCCGAGCGTCGGCCACATGTCGCCATAGCCGGGATAGAAGGCGTCGAAGACCTCACGGGTAAAATAGTCATAGCCGCGCTCATCGAACCAGCGGGCATGATTGCGGCCGATCAGCACCTGTTTCTCCTTCTGGAGCTCGGTGATGTTCGGATTGAACGGGTCGGCCGACGGTGCGAAGAAATAGGTCTCGTCCCCGCCCATTTCGTGGGCATCGACCACGACGACGGGATGCCATTCCAGCATGCTGGCCACGCGGCCGCGCGTTTCCGGCTGGGACAGCGTGAACCAGTCGCGGTTCATGTCGAAGAGATAGTGGTTAAACCGCCCGCCCGGCCACGGCTCGTCATGCTCGGCCGTATATCGGTCGGCAAGGGGCTCGATCCCGCGTGCCGCCTCGAAACTGTTGACGAAGCGCGCCCGCCCGTCCGGGTTCTGCATTGGATCGATCACGACAATCGTCTTGTCCAGGATGGTATCGACCGTCTGATCATTCTCCGCAGCCAGCAGGTGATAGGCGAGCGTCAGCGCCGCATCCGTGCTCGAAATCTCGTTGCCGTGGACGCCATAGGACAGCCACACCACAGCGGGCGTCTCATCGATGAGCGTATCGCGCTCGCCCGAAGAGAGGTCCTCAGCCGAGGCGAGCCGGGCGATATCTGCCTTGATCTTATCGAGCCGCGCCATGTTTTCCGCAGAGGAGATCACGCCATAGACGAGCGGGCGCCCTTCCCAGCTTTCGGCATATTCGGTGAGCTTCATCCGGTCGGGTGCAGCTTCCGCCAGCGCTTCCATATAGTCGATGGCCTCGACCGGCGTTGATATCTCTTCGCCTGGCACATGCCCCGCGACCTCTTCCAGTGTCGGAATGGCCGGGTCTGCCTCGATAGTCAGGAAGGATTGCGCCTCACTTGCACCCCCCATCCAGACAGCGCCAAGCCCTGCTGCAGCCACAACCCAAACTTTCATACGTGCCTCCCCGGCAATGTTTGTCTCTACACGCGCCAGCTAAAGCCGACGTCTCTGCGCCTATCAAGTCACAAGCCCTCGAAGGGGCAGGCTCGGCTGCAATTGCCCGGGTTTCGCTATCCCCAGCCTGCTGCCGACACGGCTCGCCGGATGGACTTGGCGCGCCACTTCATGCCACACCCGCACACACAAGACTGTTGCAAATGCAAGGGCCAGCCATGACCGCCGATCTCGATCATCTCAAAACCATCGAACAGCGCCTTCTCTGGCTGTCGGCCTGGACGGTCCACAACGCCAACAATATCCGCAAGAAGGAAGACGGCGCGATCAAGGTCGGCGGGCACCAGGCGTCCTGCGCCTCCATGGTGCCGATCATGACGGCGCTCTATTTCAACACGCTGAAGCCGGAAGACCGCGTCGCTGTGAAGCCGCACGCTTCGCCGGTTTTCCACGCGATGCAATACCTGATGGGCAACCAGACGCGCGAGAAGCTCGAAAATTTCCGCGGCTATGGCGGCGCGCAGTCCTATCCCAGCCGCACCAAGGACACAGACGATGTCGACTTCTCCACCGGCTCTGTCGGTCTCGGGGTCGCGGCCACCGCCTTCAACTCGATCGTTCAGGACTATGTCGCCGCCAAGGGCTGGCTGGGCGACACGCCACTGGGCCGTCAGGTCGCGCTCGTTGGTGACGCCGAACTCGACGAAGGCAATGTGTATGAGTGCCTGCAGGAAGGCTGGAAGCACGACCTCCGCAACACCTGGTGGATCATCGATTACAACCGCCAGAGCCTCGATGGCGTCGTCCATGAGGGCCTATGGGAAAAGATCGACGCCATCTTCAAGGCATTCGGCTGGCGCACCGTGGTCCTTCGCCACGGCAAGCTCCAGCGCGAAGCCTTCAAGGAACCGGGCGGCGAAGCCCTGAAGGAGTGGATCCAGAACTGCCCGAACATGGACTACTCCGCCCTCACCTACAAAGGCGGCGCGGCCTGGCGCAAACGCCTGATGAACGACATCGGCGATCAGGGCGACGTTTCCGCCCTCCTCGACAAGCGCAGCGACGAAGAACTCGACGCCCTGATGAACAATCTCGGCGGCCAGTGCCTCGCAACGCTCACCGAGGCTTTCGACAAGATCGACGACGACAAGCCGACCGTCTTCCTCGCCTACACGATCAAGGGCTGGCAGACCCCGCTCGCCGGGCACAAGGACAATCATGGCGGCTTCATGAACAATCCCCAGTTCGCCGACTTCCAGAAGCGCATGGGCGTTCCGGAAGGCGAGGAGTGGGACAAGTTCGCCACCGTCGAGGACAAGGACGGCCTCCAGAGTTTCCTCGACACCGTCCCTTTCTTCGCCAAGGGCACGCGCCGCTATACCGCCCCCGCCGTGAAATCCCCCGGCCCTGTCTGGCTCGATGACCGCGAACTGGCCACCCAGGCCGGTTTCGGCAAGATCCTCGATGCGCTAGCCCGCGGCGACTCCGACCTCGCCGACCATATCGTCACCATGTCGCCGGACGTGACCTCCTCGACCAACCTCACCGGCTGGGTCAATCGCCGCTCGCTCTTTGCCCGGCGTGAGGTCTCGGACACCTTCAAGGAACAGTCCATCCCGTCCGCCCAGAAGTGGGAATTCTCCCCCGAAGGGCAGCATTTCGAGCTCGGCATCGCGGAGATGAACCTCTTCCTTCACCTTGGCCAATGCGGCCTGGCCCACAGCCATTTCGGCACGCGGCTCATCCCCATCGGCACACTGTACGATCCGTTCATCGCGCGCGGCCTCGATGCCCTAAACTATGCCTGCTATCAGGATGCCCGCTTCATCGTGGCCGGCACCCCGTCCGGCATCACGCTCGCCCCCGAAGGCGGCGCCCACCAGTCTGTCGGGACCCAGCTTATCGGCATGAGCCAGGACGGCCTCGTCAGCTTTGAACCGGCCTTCCTCGATGAGCTTTCCATCATCATGGACTGGAGCTTCGACTATCTTCAGCGCTCCGGCGAGAATGACCCGGACGAGCGCACATGGCTGCGGGATGAGACCGGCGGCTCGGTCTATCTCCGCCTCTCCACCCGCCCCATCGAACAGCTCGGCCCCCGCAACCGCGATGACGAAGAGTTCCGCCGCGGCGTCGTCGACGGCGCCTACTGGCTGCGTGAACCGGGCCCCAATTGCGAGGTCGTGATCGCCTATCAGGGCGTCATCGCCCCGGAAGCCATCGAAGCGGCAGGCCGCATCGGCAATGACCGCCGCGACATTGGCGTTCTCGCCGTGACGTCTGCGGACCGCCTCAATTCAGGCTGGACCGCTGCCCGCCGCGCCCGCGCAAAGGGCCACAGCAGCGCCCAAAGCCAGATCGAACGGCTGATGGCAAAGGTCCCGCGCGACGCGACCCTCATCACCGTCACGGACGGCCATCCCGCCACCCTCGCCTGGATCGGCTCCGTCGCCGGCCACATGACGGCGCCCCTGGGCGTCGAACACTTCGGCCAGACCGGCACCATCCCGGACCTGCACAAACACTACCAGATCGACACCGACGCCATCGTCAACGCCGCGAACCATCTGAGCGCCGGACGCCGGATCAGGCTGGCGGGCGGCTAGTCGCAGAGGGAAGCCCCCCGCGCGCCCTATTCAGCAGCGACATGATGCGCGCTCTCGGTCACAGCTGACGATCTCGCAGGTCCAGCCCACCAGATACTGTCTTCAGGCGCCTGCCGGATGCGCCGGCGCGTGCGATGGGCGGTGAAGAACAGGAGGCCCGCACCGGCCACCGCCGTGATCTCAACCAGCCAGGACTGGCCGGGATGTGTCCAGCCAAGGCCCGGCACGAGGACTGACAGCACGCTGACAAGGGGGATGCTGAGCGTCGCAACCGCCGCGGCCCATTGCAGCTCCACCGCGCTGCGAGCGGTCCCGCGCAGGAAGGCCCAGCCGATTGCGGCGATGAACACACCATAATAGATAAGGCTGTGCCAGAGTTCGAGATCCTGGACCCGTCCGGGCAGGAATTTGGCCGCCGACAGCGTCAGCGAGATGCCAGCGATACAGCCGAGCGAAATGCCCACCGTGAGAGCCCCCAGCACCTTTGTCTTGAGGGGCTGCACGGGGTCAGGGCTGGACTTGCGCGCCTTCTTGCGGCGGCTCTCGATCCAGAGAAGATTGCCCGAATAGAAGAGGAAGGCGCCAGCGAGCCCGAGGAAGAAATACCCCCAGCGCACCGGCACTCCCCCGAAATTGCCAAAGTGCAGCGCAAAAAAGCTCGTCAGGACCGCGCTTGACGCCGGCTGCTGCCCCGGCAGATAGGTCCGGGACATGATATCGCCGGTATAGGGATTGATCGCCGCCATGCCGAAGTCGGGGCCACGGTGACCATAGCGGTCATCAATCCCGCGAGCCATGACTTCAGCCTCATTACCGGGCCGGACCATATATTGAATCTGTTGGATGCTGAATTGCGGCACCTGTGCGTCCAGGCGGGCCAGCAGGTCCGGCAGCTCAAGGAAGTCGCGGGCCGGATCGATGTCGACATGATGGACCGGTTCACCCGCCTCGAACATCTGCGCGATCTGCCCGTCATAGGTAATCTCGTTCTGAAGATCATAGATCTGGTCGTGGAAGGCGAAGACCAGCGCCGTCAGCGCCATGATGATGTGGAAGGGCAGGCTGAAGACGCCGAGCACATTGTGCACGTCCAGCCACATCCGTTTGAGATTGCGCCCGATACGCAGGGCAAAGAGATCCTTCGCCACGCCCGGCAGAAAGACAATGACACCCGAGACCAACGCCACGAAATAAAGAAGACTGACGGCCCCCATGATCAGCATGGCCAGCTCATGATCGAGCGGCAGGCCGACCTGCTGGTGCAGCACGTCAATGAACTGCGCCACCGGGGTCGAGCCATCCTGCGCCACCACAAGCTCACCATTCGCGTCCAGCGCGGAGAACCAGGTCTCATTCGGCGCCCCGCGTGAGCGCCCTTCCGGCCAGACGAGCCAGCTCATCCGCGCCGGATTTGCTGCGTCGGTCTCGATATGAAGCGTGTAGCCTCCAGCCGCTTCGGGATGAGCGGCGATGGTTTTCTCGACGAGCTCGGCGCTACGCTCGAACGGGACCGGCGCTGGGAGGTCTGACGGCGGCGAGGCCCACTGTTTCAGTGGCCCTTCGAACATGGTGATTGCGCCAGCATAGAAGGCAATGAACAGGGCCAGACCCGAAAGGATGCCGACCCAGGTGTGCACATCCTTGTACATTTTCACGACATCGGCTCGGATCATGTCAGACCTCCCACCAGGAATTTGGCTACATACAGCGCGCCGGCGCAGATCACCGCGGCAAGGCCGAGCCATGCCCACGCCCTCACCCCGGAGCGGAAGAAGAAACACAGGCTCAGAATGAGCGCCCAGATCGGGGGCACCATCCACATGTTGAGCTGCGTCTTGATCGACGAGGCCATGAGACCACCGGGACCGGCCCAGGCCCAGACGCCGCTGAGCGCGATGGCGATCACGAAACCGAGGATCAGCCCGGCCGAGGCCTTGCCGAACCAGTTGCGGCTTGAATAGCGGAAAGGCCGGTCGCTCATGTCCGCCTCCTTTGGCCGGGACGCAGCACCGCCATCAGGAAAGGCAGACCGGACCATGCCGCCATAATGAGCGTCATCACGATGAAGACCGAGGCCGCAGGTCCGCTGACCTGAAGAAACAGGATGAGAGACAGGGCAGCGAGGCCAAAGCCAGCGCCGAGGCATGGACCAAGCGCCAGACGCTTGTCCAGAATGCGCTGGCTCGGTGCGCCAAGATAGAAAGCCAGCGACGCCGCAAGGGCAAGACCGCTCGCAAGCGTCAGGAGCGCAATTGTCATAACGGGCCTCCTGCAAAGGCATACATGACTGCCAGCCCGACGCCGGACAACATCGTCGCCCCATGCGATTCCTGCCTGAGGATACGCGCGTCCACGGACAATCCGTCCATGTCCGACCACCGCGCCGCAAGAGCCTCCACTTCACCGCGCAGGCTCAGGGGCGCTTCCGGCTGGCCGCTGAGAGCCGGTGGGACCCTGGTTTCCAGTTCGCCAGCCGTGATGACGACCCGTCTTGGCCGCTGGCTATCCAGCCGGGCAGCCAGGCCATCTTCATTCTCCAGGACGGCGCGACCGCCGAACCAGATGGATGGGCTTGCCATGACCCAAGTCTCGAAGAGGAACGGGTCCTCCAGTAGCGTGTCGAGAATGAAGAGCCCGCCAAAGGAATGGCCGAAGATCGCCTGCCTCGATTGGTCGATCTCATAGGCGGCTTCAATTTGCGGCCGTATCTCCTCGATCAGCGTCTTTCGAAAGGCATTCGCCCCACCGAGCGGGCGTCCGGCCCGGTCCTCGGTGAGCGGCGAGGCCGGCGTGTAGTCAAAAAACCGCCGTGTCGCCCCTTCATAGCCAATCGCCACGATAAGGCCGGCCTCGAAACCGTGATCGGCTGCATATTTGGTGAACCGCTCCGATGTGGCTGCGGCAATCGCAAACGTGTCATCCCCGTCCAGAAGGTAGAGGACCGGATACCCCGCTTCAGGCGGCGGGGCCTCAGGCGTGTGCACATAGAGACGGTAGGTCGTGCCTTGGGCGCTCTCCATTGTCCACGTCGCCGTCCGCTCCATGGTGAACGGGCGGGCTGACCCTTCCGGCGCCGCGGAGGCTGCGCCGGAAAGGGCAAACAATGTCGCAATGAAAACGAGGGCCTTCATGCCGGGCCTACCACTTGTATGCGACACGCGCGGTGACGACCCGGCCCTGCCCGTAGAAACAGGACGCCTCCGAGGTGCAGGTCGAGACATAGCGCTTGTCCTCGATGTTGCGGGCATTCACCGACAGCAGCACGCCATCCATGGAAGAAGCGAGTTCACCAAGGTCGTAGCGAAGGAAGAGGTCGAAGAGCGTATAATCAGGGATCTCGATCGCATTGCCGGAATCCCCGAAGCTCTCTCCGGTATAGCGCACGCCCCCGCCAAACGCGGCGCCGCTGAGCGGGCCTGACTCGATGCGCTGGTCGACGAAGAAGGAGGCAAGCGCATCCGGCACGGCGGCCAGTTCCTTGCCGTCCAGGCTGGCAGTCGGGTCGGAGACCTCTGTATCCAGCGTCGAGGCCGAGGCGATCAGGGTCGTTCCGGTGTCGAGCGAGGCGCGACCTTCAAACTCGAAACCTCGCACGGTCGCTTCGCCTGCCTGCACCTGGCAGACACGCCGGCCGCAGAGCACGCCATTGGGGTCCGAGGTGGGCACGTTTTCCTGCGTGATGTCGAAATAGCCAAGCGTCAGGTAGATGGCGCGGCCGCCTTGATAGCGCAGGCCAGCTTCGTACTGCTCGCCCGTGGTCGGCTCGAACAGCGCCCCGTCCAGTGTCGAGGAGGGATCGGTGACCTGCGGAAGGAAGGATTGCGAATAGCTGACATAGGGTGCGAGGCCATTGTCGAACAGATAGACGGCGCCAGTCCGCCAGGTGAATTCCTCGGCACCGGTGTCGAAGGAGGTCTCGGCCGCAGGGTTGGTGGTATCGGTGCTTTCATCATCCGCCCAGTCCTGGCGGCCGCCAATGGTGAAACGCCAGTTGCCGACACTGATCTGATCCTGAAGGTATAGACCCGTCTGCTCGCTGACCGCCTCGCCATAGATCTGCGGGTTCAGGTTCTCGAAATACCCATCCGTTCCGCGCGATTCAGGATCGAAGATGTTGTAAAGCGGGTCGACTTCCACATTGCGCGCGCCCATCAGCGTGACGAGGTCGCGCTTGTGCTCCCATTCGGTGTGGAAATAGTCGAGCCCGGCGAGCAGCGTATGCTCCACGGCTCCGGTCTGGAGCGTGTATTGCAGCTGGTTGTCCATGGCGAAGCCTTCGCTTTCGCCATCCCCCTGCACGGCACGGCGTCCGACGGTCTGGCCGGGAATGCAGTTGGCGGCGTCGGCCGGGTTCGGATAGAGCGCCGCGTTTTCAAACCGCGAACAGTCGGTGACCGTACCGCCTGACAGTACCGTCACGCGATATAGCGTATCGACCGTCGTGTAGCGGGCATTGTTGCGATAGGTGAGATTCGGGCTGAAATCATGCTCGAAGAAGGAGCCGACGAGGAGCTGGTCGCGGTCGAAATCGTTCCAGCCCGGCTCGCCAATATTCGCGTCATTGTCGATATAGCCGCCATTGCTTGGCTCAAGCGAACCGGCAAGCGGCAGGAACTGGAAGGTCGCCCCGCCCTCGTCGCGCTGATACTGGCCAAGCAGCGTCCAGCTCGTGTCGCTGGTGGGCTGCCAGGTGAAGCTGGGAGAGATATAATACCGGCTGTTCTCGATGTCGTTGATCGCCGTGTCGCCATGGCGCGCAAGACCGACCACCCGGCCCAGCATCGTCTTGCTCTCATTCAGCGGGCCGCTCGCATCGGCGCCGAGCTGATAGGTCCAGTTCTCAAGATCGGTATAGCCGGTCGCCTGGGCCAGCGCATTGAACTGCCGGGTCTCGGTCGGGCGTTTCGAGACGATGTTGACAATGCCGCCGGGAGCGGACTGACCATAGAGCACACCGGACGGGCCCTTCAGCACTTCAATCTGCTGCAGCCCATAGGGATCGAAGCCGAACCGGGTCCACTGCCCGCCCGTCGGCAGGCGCAGCCCATCGACGAAATTGTTGTTGGATGAGAATCCACCGGCGCCAAAACCGCGAATGGAGATTTCGTCGGTCCGGCTGTCGATGCCGGACGGTTCAGGCTGCACGCCAGCCGAATAGGAAAGGGCGTCGGCGATCGTCATGGCGCCGCGCAGGTCAAGCTCCTCACGGCTGATGATCGAAATGCTCTGGGGCGACTCGATGATGGGTGAGTCCGTCTTGGTTGTGGACGTCGCGGTCGAAAACCCCGTGGCAGTCACGACAATGACCTCCTCGCGAAGCTCCTTATCGCTTGGCTCGCCAGCTCCCTCTTGCGCAAAGGCGCCCTGCGCGACGGCAGCCAGGCAAATGCCGCTCATCAGAAATTTCTTCACCGGAATTACTCCCCAATCCATATACACTGAAGCCGCGCCTGTTAATGCGAGTTATTCTCATTTGCAAGGTGTGGTGTGGGGAAAAGCAGCATCCATTTCACTTTCATTTCCCAGCACCCTTTTCGGCCCGAGCGGGCGCAGGACGCACCCTGCCTATCAAGGCGTCCCCGCGTCCCGGGCCTTCAAGCGCGGCGGCCTAGCGGGCGCCCGGAACCTGCAGCGTCAGCGTCGTGGTATAGCTTCGCACGTCCGTCCCCGCCCCCTCTGGGGCAGGCGCGATGTGCCGCACCATGAGCAGATAGTCGCCCGGCTGATCGGGCGTAAACGCGACCTCGCCGCTTTTATCGCTGGTGAGGCTCGTATCGGCCTCCCCCTCTTCCCGGCCTGATGCGGGCGTGAAAAGGGTGATGTCATACCCGGCCAGCGGTTCTGAATCGAAGAGGATGTCAGCGGCGAATCTCTCGCCAACGCGAAGGCCCGCCGGGTTGTCCGCAGGATGTATGACCAGCCGGCCAATCTCGTTTTCCACCGGGGCGGCCGGGCCATCGCCGCGCGCCAGATAGATGTCGGACACCGTCGCCGTCTGGGACGTCAGCACCTCAGCCCCGTCGGGCAGGCTCTCCTTGGTCAGCCCGTCGCGGCCAAGCAGGAAATACTCGCCCTCAATCCTGGCGACCTCCCCCTTGCGGCCGAGACGTTCACCCGATGAGAGGCGGTAGACGCCCTCCTCTTCCAGCGTCGCCTGCAAAAGCGTCCGGTCAGGACGCTCCGCCATCCGGTCGAAATCCTTGCGCTCACCCTCGGGGGTGACGATCACCCACGCCTCGGAGGTCAGGCCGATTTCCATCTGCGGGAACGCATCGCTGAATGTCGCATGCAGCAGCACCTTTCCGTCCGCGTCCGTGCCTTCAGTGACCGGGACAAGGAACCCCGCATGGGCGAAGGCCGGGGCCACGGCCAGAAGTGCCGCAGCCCCGGATAGAAGCGATCTGATCATCCCTCACCTCCACCGGCCGGCGTTGTCGTCGGGCGAAGACGGCCCACCAGCGCGCCGACATCGGGCGTCACGAAACTGCGGATAACGGTCCGCGCTTCTGCCACTGCAGAGGCGGTATCGCGCTCGCCTGCCTGAACCTCACCGGCAAGGCTGAGCAGCGGATTATAGAGATCTTCGGTCTCACCCTTGATGGTGATCGCAAAGCGCGGATACTCCGCCTCGATCTTCCCCCACTCATCGCGCACCCCGGCCCAATAGTTCTCCGTGGCCGCCCAGTAGGCGTCGCCCACAGCGACATCGAAACCGGAATTGCGGCGATAGGTGTTCACACCGATCTCGCGGACGAGCGCCTGGGGCTCACCGGTCAGAATCAGCTTGGAATTGGTCTGCTCATGCACCCAGCCGTCGGGGGTCAGCGTGTGCCGGTTAACAGCATCGACCGCGTGATAGTCGTCGCGCGTGGTCATGTCGCGGCGCGGCAGCGGGCGCCACTCGGCGGGCGGCGTCCACTCTGCGATCCCGTCCTCATAGGTCCACTCGCCCACCGCGCCATAACGGGGCGCGTCATCCACCTGATACACGGTCTGCGACCAGGCCCCGGCCCGCTCAACGGCTGGCACATCGCGCCATTCCCAGGCGTTGCCGCCAATGAAGACCAGCACACGCTGCGGCTCATAGCGCCAGTCCTGACGCCAGTGCTTCACGACAATCGGATCGTCTTCCGGCCCGACGACGAGGATATGCTGCAGGCTGATGAAGTCCCCGGTGTCCTCGACCACGCGGACGATCTCATTGCCGCCGGAGAGTTTGCGGTCCTTCAGCTCATAGCCTTCCACGAAGGGCACCGTCTCGATGAAGTCGAATGTGACCTTGTAGTCGCCTGCCATCGCCAGAATGGACTGGCGGTCGCGCTCGAAACTGGCGGCCTCCTGGCCCGTAGACGCCACCTGAGCGGAAGCGGCCTGGCCCGAAACCGCGCCGCCCGCCGCGCAGGACGTCAGCAGAAACGCCGCGCAGGCGAGCACGCTGAATGAAGCCGAATATCTCATGATCTATCCCTCTTGATCTGCCCTGACCGGGCCCTCGATGACGCTCCTGATAATGATAGTGAGAATCGTTTGCAATAGCGGAACGCCTATGCAATGAGGCGACTGCAAATCATTCTCAAGTAAATCATGAGGGGAAATCATGTCATTCAACCGCCACCGCACACTCAGGGCCGGCCTGCTGATGGGCAGCGCGCTCATCCTGTCCGCCCCTGCCCTCGCCCAAAGCCCGGACCTGCCGGAGGATGAGGAACGCCGCGAAGAAACCGTCACCGTCTACGGCACCTCCAACCCGATTCCGGTCTTCGACTATCCCGGTCAGGTCAGCGTCATCACGCGCGACGACCTCGACACGCTGGCCCCGTCCGCCGTCTCCGATGCGCTGCGCGATGTGCCGGGGCTCGACTTCGCCGGCGGCCCCCGCCGCACGGGCGAACTGCCCAGCATTCGCGGCCTGTCCGGCCAGAACGTCCTCATCCTTGTCGATGGCGCCCGCCAGAGCTTCACCTCCGCCCATGACGGCCGCTTCTTCCTCGACCCGGCGCTGATCGGTACCGCCGAAGTCGTCAAGGGTCCTGCCTCGGCCCTCTATGGCTCCGGCGCGGTTGGCGGGGTCCTCGCCTTTGAAAGCGTCGATGCGGCTGATTTTCTTGAAGAGGGCCAGACCATGGGCGCCCGCGTGCGCCTTGGCTATCAGAGCGTCAATGAAGAGACCCTCGCCACGCTTTCCGGTTTCACCCGCCAGGGCAAGTTCGACGGCGTCGCCAGTATCGGCCTTCGCCAGTCCGGCGACATCGATCTCGGCTCGGGCGCCTCGCTGCCCTCCGATGACGACATCACCACGGGCCTTCTCAAGGGCAGCTACGCCCTGACCGACGCGCTCGACCTCGAAGCCTCCTGGCAGCGCTTCGACAATACCGCCATCGAGCCGAACAATGGCCAGGGCGTCGCCGGTACGGGGGACACCGTCCTTGACCGCGACGTTGAGAAAGACATCGTCACCGACACCTACCGCGCCGCCATCGGGTTCAACCCGGCCGCCAATGACTGGATCGACGCCCGCCTCACCGCCTACCGCACAGAGACCGAGGTCGACGAATTCGACCAGACCGTGCCCCGCACCACGCTGCGCGAGATCGAGACGACCGGCTTCAGCGCCCGCAACGCCTCCCGCTTCACCCTCGGTCCGAGCCAGAACACCTTCACCCTCGGCGTCGACTGGTATGAGGATGAGCAGGTCGGCACGGATGATCAGACCACGGACGGTACGCGCGGCGGCGTGCCCAATGGCAAGAGCGAGTTTACCGGTGTCTTCGCCCAGCTGGAATCGGTCATCGAGACCGGGGCCGGCGAGTTTCTCATCGTCCCTGGCGTGCGGTTCGATGACTTCGAAAGCAGCTCATCGGCCGCCCCCGGCGAGACCAATAGCGACGACGCCGTCTCGCCGCGCTTCGCCGTCAGCTATGAGCCGGCCGGCGCCGCGTGGTTCCGCGCCTTCGGGTCCTATTCAGAAGGCTTCCGCGCCCCGTCGGTGAATGAGCTTTACCTCGACGGCGTTCACTTCTCCGTCCCCCACCCCATCCTGTTCAATCCGGCGCGCGGCTCCATGGTGTTCGTGAACAATAATTTCGTGCCGAACCCGGATCTTGTGCCGGAAAAGACCGAAACGGTGGAGTTCGGCGCCGGGATCGACTTCCACAATGTCGTCGCCCGCCGTGACCGGCTGCAGGGCAAGCTCAGCTATTTTGAGACCGACGCCACCGACCTCATCAACCTCTCGGTCGATTTCTCCTATGACGCGACCTGTTTCGCGCCGCCCTCTTTCCAGCCCTGCACCGCCGGGACCACCAATTCGGCCAATGTCGACTCGGCCGAGCTTGAAGGCTGGGAAGGCGAACTGCGCTATGATTCAGACCGCTTCTTCGGCCAGGCGACCCTCTCCATCATTGAGGGCACGAACACCGCCGACGGCTCCGATCTCGGCTCACTGACGCCCGACCGGCTCGCCCTCAATTTCGGTCTGAAAGTGCCTGAATGGAACAGCCGCTTTGGCTATCGCATCCAGATCGCCGACGACTTCAAACGCCGCGAGGCCGACGGCACAGGCGGCTTCACCGTGTCCGAAGAACGCGACGGCTATGTCGTCCTCGACGTCTATGCCAGCTGGCAGCCCGACTTCGCCAATGGCGCCCGCTTCGACGTCGGCGTCGATAATATCTTCGACGAGAATTATGACCGCGTCTTCCAGGGCGTCTCCGAACCCGGCCGCAACTTCAAGGCCGCCATCTCCTGGCAATTCGGCGCCTGAGCCCAGTAAGCAAAAGGCGGAGCGCTGTCCCGGCGCTCCGCCTCAAGGCATCACCAAGTGTAACACGGCAGACTATCGAAGGAAGCTTGCCTTGCGTGCTTACTTGGAATGATCAAACTGTATTGAGCGCCTAATGGCCGAGGTTCCCCCCGCGCGACGCGACCTCATCACAGTCACAGAGGGACACCCGGCCACGCTCGCCTGGATCGGCTCCGCAGCCGGCCACCAATCATTTGATGCTTTAGCCAGCCTCAAACACCACATCCCGGTGATGCTCCAGATACCCCGGCAGCGGGCGAAATTTCGCCGGCTTCAGGCGGATATCCTCATTGAATAGCGACCGGACATGGTCCGGAACAACGATCTTCGATGAGACCATCATTGTGAGGTCGTCACGGAAGGAGATCAGCCCGCGATCAAAGGCCCGGTCATGCAGCGAATTGAGGCTGATGCCATTGCGCGGGTCGAGGCGCGTCTCCTCACGCGCCGACCATGGGATGATGTGGCTGGCCGTCAGAAGCGCTGGCGAGACCTTCCCCATCACGGCGCACTGATTGTCATAGGACGGCAGCACGATCTCACGAAAGGCACGCTGGTTCTGGCGTACCTTCACGACGCGCTCGGCTTCCTTGCCCTCGGCCACTTCGAGCACTGCTGACGGTTCGGCCTCCGCATAAAAAATCTCGCCCACCATGCGGCGGGCGCGCTCTATGAACTGCGTGGGATGAGACGTGAAATCAGCCCAAACCTCGCGGTCCAGCGAGGAGGCGTTGCCAAGCCCCTTGCGGTCTAAATCCTCGTCCAAAGACGCCAGATTAACGAGCTTCATTGCAAGCGCGCTCGGCGTACGCCCGATCTCTTCGGCAAGGGCGATGATCTCTGGGTTACCGCTATGCAGCCGCCCGAAAGGCAGCCGCGTATAGAGCTCAATCGCGAGCGTGACTTCCCTGCGATCCCAGTTCCTGCGCGCCATTCCGCTCTCGACCATTCCCATCTCGAATGGTCGAGACTAGCGCATTGGCGCGATTACGAAAGTCTTGCGGCAAACCCTCCGCGCTGGCCGCTTCCTGCAGCAGCGCGAGCATGTCCGGCGCAGCCGACATCAGGCGCACCACACTCTCCTCTTCCGGCCCGAGGCAAGGGTTGAGGATGGCTGCGAGATAGCCGTCACTAAGCTCAAGCACGCGGCAGTCTTCGCCTGCCTCCTCCAACAGAAGGTTCACGATCTCGGCCGTGTCTCTCGCAGCATCGTGTAAGCGCATGAGTGGAGTATCGCGCGCCCCCTAAAACTAAAGCGTGTTTTTATTATATTTTCCCCTTTTGAGGGGTTTGACTGAGGCCACACCCCGCCTCAACGTCCCAAAGGCCGCATGGTGAGCAAAGTCGAACCAAGGCCCCGCGACGCTCCCCTCAAAATCCCCACCTTTCCCTCAGCGCCCAAATCGCTACGGTCCGGCCCAGCACCATGAACCGGCCGTCGCAGACGGCCTGCCCCGGAGGAGACATCCATGCCCGTCCTGTCGCTCTCGCAAATCCTCGCCCACTGGGCCGATATCCAGCCAGAGCGGGTCGCCATCGATCATGAGGGCCAGCAGATCAGCTGGGAGCATCTGGAGGGGCGCACCAGCCGGCTCGCGCGGGCCTATGCCGACCTCGGCGTCAGGGAAAACGACTTCGTCACCATTGCCCTGCCCAACAGTCTGGAATTCTTCGAGGCGGTGTTCGCTGCCTGGAAGCTCGGCGCGACGCCCCAGCCTGTCTCGGCCCGCCTGCCGAAATATGAGCGCGACCAGATCGTCGCGCTGGCGAAGCCCGCCCTCGTGGTCGGCGTGGAGGCGGACGAATATGCGCCCATCCCCTCCATACCGGCGGGCTTCACGCCGCACGCCGCCCTGCCCGATACGCCCCTGCCGGAGAAGACCGCCCGCTCCTTCAAGGCGATGACGTCCGGCGGCTCGACGGGCCAGCCGAAACTCATCGTCTCGAAGCTTCCGGCCGAGTGGGACACCAATATGGAGTTCCTGCAGATCCGCAATCAGGGCTCGATGCTGATCCCGGGGCCTCTCTATCATAATGGCCCCTTCATGTGGGCCGTGATCGCTCTCTTCAAGGGCGCCACCGTCGCCGTCACCACGCGGTTCGATGCGGAGAAGACGCTGGAGCTGATCGACCGGATGAAGATCGAGACCGCCTATATGGTGCCGACCATGATGCGCCGGATCTGGGCCCTGCCCGAAGAGGTGCGGGCGCGCTATGACGTCTCGAGCCTGACCGCGCTCTGGCACCTAGCCGCGCCCTGCCCGCCCTGGCTGAAGGAGGCCTTCATCGAATGGCTGGGGCCGGAGGTGATCTGGGAGCTTTATGGCGGCACCGAGGGACAGGGCTCGACCACGATCCAGGGCACCGAATGGCTGACCCACAGGGGCAGTGTCGGCAAGCCGGTGGAAACCTGCGAGATCAAGATTTTCAGCGAGGATGGCGCAGAGCTGCCGCCCGGCGAGGTGGGCGAGGTGTTCCTGCGCCCGCTCGCAGGCCAGGGCAGCTCCTATTATTATCTCGGCGCCGAGGCGAAGGCCATTGAAGGCGGCTGGGAAAGCCTCGGCGATATGGGCTGGATGGATGAGGAGGGCTATCTCTACCTCACCGACCGGCGCTCCGACATGATCGTCGTGGGCGGGGCGAACATCTATCCGGCAGAGATCGAGGCCGCGCTCGATGCCTTTCCCGGCGTGCGCAGTTCTGCCGTGATCGGCCTGCCGGATGAGGATATGGGCGCGCGCCTGCACGCCATTGTCGACATGCCGGACCGTGACCTCGATGAGGCCGCCCTGATGGCCCATCTGAAAGAGCGGCTGGTCACCTACAAGCTGCCGAAATCCATCGAACTTGTCCGCGAGCCCCTGCGCGACGATGCTGGCAAGACCCGCCGCAAGGCCCTGCGCGAGGCACGGCTCTAGCAGCCTCAGCGCCTATTATGCCTGGCTGTCAGCTTGCTTCGCTGCGGCGAGGCGGGCCGCGCGCCGTTCCAGGCTCGCACGCAGGCGCGCATGGCGCTCAGGGGTCAGCGGATAGCTCCAGATGAGCGGCACGGCGAGGCTGTAGAGGGCAATCGGGCCAAGGCAATAGACCAGTCGGAGCGCAAGGACGCCCTGCTCTGCCGACGCGCTGGCGCCCATCGCCTGATAGCCGAGCAGACCGACAATATTGAGCGCGACGCCAGTGAAGATGGCCGCCGCCAGCTTCTCGGACAGGCCGATGACCGCGAAATAGGCGCCGGCCCGCCGCCCGCCAGAGCGCGCGCTGTCGACATCGACCACATCGGCAAGCATTGCCAGGGGCAGGAATTGAAGGCCGCCAAAGGCGAACCCTTTCATCAGGAAGAGGCAGAAGAAGGCGAAATAGTCGCCATAGCCGAGGAAGAGGTTTGCGGCGCTGACAAAGCTTACAAAACCGAGCGTGCCAAGAAAGGCGCGGTGCTTGCCAACCTTGCGTCCCATCCATAGCCAGAACGGGATCGCGGCGATCCCTGCCACGAAATAAAGGAAATAGGCCGCCCCGATTGTCGGAATGCCGACAATGTCGCGAATAAAGAACAGCGAGACCGCATTGCGCAGGCTCTCTCCAGCGACCACCAGGAAAGCAATCATCAGGACCCGGCGCATCGGCCCGTTCCGCCACATATGCCGGAACCCTTCGATGACGGGGACCCGTTCGCGGGCGGCCGGCGGCGGCTCCTTCACGGTCGTGACCACAAGCAGCGTCAGAAGCGGCACCGCGACAATGATCGTGATCGCGAGCCAGTACAGAACCGGCCTCACAAGCGCGGAGCGGTCGCTGGGCACCCGGTTCATGATCTCGCCGGAAAACGCGCCAATCATATCGCGCCACATGGCGGTGAAGACTTCTGCCACCGCGCCGCCATCGGCGAGGATTTCCACCACCATGGGCACCGCAGCGGCAAGCAGCAGTCCGCCCAGCACAAAGACTTCCCGCACGGCCGTTATGCGGCTGCGGACATGATAATCTGCGGACAGCTCTGCGCCCCAGGCCCGGAACGGAATCTGGATCATGGTCGCCGATGCGAAGAACGCCGTCAGCCAGCAGAGCAGATAGAGCACCCCGGCGCCGTCAGGCGGCACGAACAGGAACCAGGCCGACACCATAAGACAGGGCGCGCCGAGCACCATGTAAGGCTTGCGCCGGCCAAACCGCGTGCGTCCGCGATCAGAGATCTCTCCCATGAGCGGATCGGTAAAAACGTCCGTAAAGCGCGCCAGCATCAGGAGCGTGCCGACAAGCGCAAGACTGCCAAGGCTCGCGCCATAATAAGGCGGCAGCCAGATGGCCAGCGGGTATCCATAGATCGCCAGCGGGATCGCCAGCGAGCCGTGCAGATAGATCGCGCGCCGGCTCAGCCCATCATGCGCCGATGGAGATTTCACTGCAGCGGCCGCCGCAGCCTCAGGGTCCACAATCGCCATGACGCCAATTCCTCCTGTTCGTGTGCCTTTAGTCGTCTTCGCGCTGGCACATCGTTATTCATCCACTCCAGATTGTTGCGATGACCTTGTCAATCCCGGCCGGGGCCGAGCCTGTCCGCCTCCGCTGGTCCAGCGCCGCACCTGCGGCCGGCCAGCTGACACTCCCCCACTTCACAGAACCCGGCGACCTCGGATACGTTCGTCTCGCCGGACAATCCGAAGAGGACCTGACATGCTGAAGCGCCCTGTGACCGCCCTCCTGCTGGGCACCGCCCTTGCCGCCTGCTCCGAGCCGATGGAGCGGCCCGCCACGCCGGAAGAGGCAGCCGCTGCAGAAGAGAGCAAGACGGCCGAAATCCCCAAGCCGGAGATCCGCGACGCCAAGGGCATCTCGCCGCAGAAGACCGATGAGGACACGGACGCCGCGCCGCTCTTCGACCCGCGCGAGGTCGAGGCCGCCACCGCGAAATTCGCCGCCGGAAATGCCACCCGGCCCGAAGCGATTGAAGACGCCCGCGTGCTTGGCAGGGCCAGCGGCTCCTTCACCGCGCCGGGCGCCAATGAGACCGCCTGGCTGGTCGAACCGCAGGAGACCGGCGAGGACACAACCGTCCCGCGCCTCGTCCTCGTCTCGATTGGCGGCATCACGCAGGAAGTCGCCCTCGACAGCGACGCGGCCGGCGCGCAGATCGTCGCCGCGCCCGACACCAACCAGGACGGGCTGACCGAGCTTCTCCTCTACACCACCACAGAGGACGACACAGGCCTCACCGGCCGCGCCACCCATCTCAGCCTGCGCAGCGGCGAGCTGGAGATCCTCGCCAGCTGGGACCTCCTCACCGACCCCTGCGCCGGCACCGATACCCCGCCAGAAGCAGAGCGCACCGGCAGCGTGCTGATGCTCGATGCCGACAGCGGCGCGCTCAGCGAGGACGCCTTCACCGCCCCCTGCTAGCGGCCCGGCGGAACAGACAGCAGCACCGCCCGCAGAGAGGGGCCTTTACGCGCCCCCCGCCCTGCACCATCTTGCTGTTCATGTCCCGTTCCACTTCCGGCGTCTCGGACGCCTCCGCCACCTTCAACTGGTCCGGCGCCGCCCGCGATGCGGCGGGCGGCCTGCCATCCGACAACTGGACGCCGCACAGGCCCGACCGCCAGTGGGAGAAGATCGAGGGCGGCAAGCGCTTCCGCGTCGCCTCCGACTATGAGCCGGCCGGCGACCAGCGCACCGCGATCCCCGAACTCGTCGAGGGTATCCAGAATGGCGAGCGCGACCAGGTCCTCCTCGGCGCGACCGGCACCGGCAAGACCTTCACCATGGCCAAGGTGATCGAGGCGGTGCAGCGCCCGGCCCTCATCCTCGCGCCCAACAAGACGCTCGCGGCCCAGCTCTATGGCGAGATGAAATCCTTCTTCCCGGACAATGCGGTGGAGTATTTCGTCTCCTATTACGACTACTACCAGCCGGAAGCCTACGTCCCCCGCTCGGACCTCTATATCGAGAAGGAATCCTCCATCAACGAGGCGATCGACCGGATGCGCCACTCGGCGACCCGCGCGATCCTGGAGCGTGATGACGTCATCATCGTCGCCTCGGTCTCCTGCATCTACGGTATCGGCTCGGTCGAGACCTACACCTCGATGACCTTCAAGCTTGAGGAAGGCCAGCAGATCGACCCGCGCGAGGTGACGCAGAAGCTCGTCGCCCTGCAATACACCCGCAATGACGCCGCCTTCCAGCGCGGCACCTTCCGCCTCAAGGGCGACGTGCTCGACATCTTCCCGGCCCACTATGACGACTGCGCCTGGAAGCTCTCCTTCTTCGGCGACGAGCTGGAAAGCATTGTCGAGTTCGACCCCCTCACCGGCAAGAAGATCCAGGACCTGCCGGCCATCAAGCTCTACGCCAACAGCCACTATGTGACGCCGCGCCCAACGCTCAACAATGCCGTCAGCTCGATCAAGAAAGAGCTGAAAGAGACGATCGAGCATTTCGAGAAGCACAACAAGCTGCTCGAGGCCCAGCGCATCGAACAGCGCGTCACCTATGACATGGAAATGATGGCCGCGACCGGCTCCTGTAACGGCATCGAGAACTATAGCCGCTACCTCACGGGCCGCCTGCCGGGTGAGCCGCCGCCAACCATGTTCGAATATCTGCCGGAAAACGCCCTCGTCTTCGTCGATGAGAGCCACCAGACCGTTCCCCAGATCGGCGCCATGTTCAAGGGCGACTTCAACCGCAAGTCCACCCTCGCCGAATACGGCTTCCGCCTGCCGTCCTGTATCGACAACCGCCCGCTCAAATTCCCCGAATGGGAAGCGATGCGGCCCCAGACCGTCCACGTCTCCGCCACCCCCGGCAAGTGGGAGCTGGAACAGACCGGCGGCGTGTTTACCGAACAGGTCATCCGCCCCACCGGCCTCATCGACCCGCCGGTCGAGGTCCGCCCCGTGACGGGCACGAAGGACAATGGCAATATCAACCAGGTCGACGATCTCCTCGCCGAGGTGAAGGAGACCGCCGCGAAGGGTTTCCGCTCCCTCGTCACCACGCTGACCAAGAAGATGGCCGAGGACCTCACCGAATACCTGCACGAACAGGGCGTGAAGGTGCGCTACATGCACTCCGACATCGACACGGTGGAGCGGATCGAGATCATCCGCGACCTGCGCCTCGGTGAGTTCGACGTGCTGGTCGGCATCAACCTGCTGCGCGAGGGGCTCGACATCCCCGAATGCGCCTTTGTCGGCATTCTCGACGCCGACAAGGAAGGCTTCCTGCGCTCGGAAACCTCGCTGGTCCAGACCATCGGCCGCGCCGCCCGCAACTCAGAAGCGCGCGTCGTCCTCTATGCCGACAAGATCACCGGCTCGATGGAACGCGCCATGGAAGAGACCCAGCGGCGCCGCGAGAAACAGATCGCCCATAATGAAGAACACGGCATCGTGCCGACCACGATCGTCCGCGCCGTCGCCGACATCCTCGCCGACCTCGGCGAAAAGCCCGGCGGCAAGAGCCAGCAGCTCAAGGGCGGCAAATCCCGCCGCCTCCCCGCCCGCGGCATGGCCGAAGAAGCCGTCGCCAAACTGGAGCCGGGCTCAGGCCACAACGTCCAGGCCGTCATCGCCAGCCTCGAGAAACAGATGCGCGAAGCCGCGGCGAACCTCGAATTCGAGGAAGCCGCTAGACTACGCGACGAAGTCAAAAAGTTACGCGAAGGCGAATTGGGACTTTAAACCCGCATCCTGGCCGGAGCCTGCCCCGGCGAAGGCCGGGGTCGAAGGATGAGGGTTCGATGCGACCCGCAGGCGTAATTCGGTCCAATGGACCGAATTTAGCATCGGATGCTAGATTACTTGATGAGGTTAAGTAGCTGCGCGAAGGCGAACTCGGTCTCTAAACCCGCATCCTGAGCAAACTCGGAGGGTGAGGGTTCGACCCGGAGTGAGGCGCAATATCTGCAATGCGTTGATAGATAAATCTAACTTATCGCTTCAGATCAAATCTGACCGAGCCAAATTTACTATTTTGAATGAGCTGATCTCGGAAATTTTTCCGAGGATTGAATATTCTCTTTATAGTAGATAAAAATAGGGGTC
>NZ_CAXFSW010000011.1:0-75786 GCF_964005855.1 uncultured Henriciella sp. | reverse complement strand
GGTCATACATTCAGCTGAATAGTAAATAATGACCAATCATCATGCCGTAACGGTATTATTTAATCGTAGTTGCGTTCTTACAGGGCCGAGCAAACCAACAATCGGGGCTGGCGAGCTAACTAAGCTAGGACCGGAACTTCACTACAAAATCGTAGAAAAAAAGACGCCGTTGTCAGACATGATAAACGCCGACCTTAAGTGTTTCTATCGGCCGATCGACGATCCGGACGATGTTGAAAAGCTCAAATCGGATAATGCTGCTCTCTCATTTGCATTAAATTCAGTTGCCTCCCACTCCCCGATACTGATTGGCGAAACGTACATTTTCAAAAAAGTAAAAGCACAGAAACTAATAACAGTCCTACCTTCTCATAATTATTTTAGCATTCACGAAAGTAACCAACTAAAATTCAAACTTGAGAAAAGCACTACTCCAAAAAAGATTGAAGCGCTTTTTGAGGCTAGCCGAATATCTATCGATAAAGACCCCTCAATACTAATTAGCATGTCTCGCTTCGGGACAGCGTTATTGAGAGCCAATATTGCCGACACGTATTTAGATCTTGCCATTTCTTTGGAAGCATTGCTTCAAGTGAGAGGTGAGTTATCGTATCAGTTTCAGACTGTACTCGCGCATCTAGTCCAGCAGGATACCAGCAAGAGGCTTGAAACAGCAGGTCTCTTGAAAAAATTCTATAATGCGCGCAGCAGGGTGGTGCATGGTGATGCCAAGCCTAAAGATTACCTTTCCGAAGAGGAATTCGATCGGTTCGTCGCAATTGCTAAGTTAGCAGTGCTGTACAAGGTGATGTGGCTCGCCGACCACGATGCTAAAAACTGGCGATCTCACCTTTTGAGTATCGCGGTCGGACAGGAGACACCCAATTGGTGAAAGATCGATTTATGAAAGTTCAGGTACTCCGCGAAACGGTACTGGGTGTAGATGTAGTCCGAGGTTTTGCCCGCTTATGCGACCTGTCGTCCGCATCACAAGCTGACATTTATGATGCGGAAACGAATCCTATGGGCACGCAGCGTGACCTTAGTCCTAAGCATGCAAAAGATGCGTACGAATACGTTACCACTGAGAAACTGGCGTTTTGGCCGGAAATATTTCTTTGCGTGCGAGACAGAGCAGTAATTGACATCATCGAACACGAAGACGGGCTCTGCACTCTCAAGATCGACATGGAGAAAATCCGTCGGTCAAAGGGGATTAAGATATCTCGAGTCGACGGAAACCACCGCCTTCATTACGCGGACGGTCATGCTGAAGGATTTCCACAAGTTACCCGCCCAGTTTCATTCTGCCTAGCAGTAGGGCTCTCTCGCGATCAGGAGATCAAACTGTTCCGAGACATTAACAACAACCAACGCCGGATGAATACCAGTCACCTCGACAACATTGCGGTTCGCCTAACAGGCGAAAAGAGGTTAAGGGTCGAAGATCCCCATCTCTACATCGCCAATCACCTGTCTTCCGACGAAGATAGCCCGTTAGCTGGCATTGTTTTTTCTGGCGGGAAATCTAGTTCAGCGAAATTCATTCCCCTCAGAACGCTCAAGACCGGGTTGGAGTATATGTTCTCCAGACCGTCTCGATTGAGTGCGATTGATGACATCGACGTTCAGATTAAGCTGATTAAAAATTATTTTGATGCACTATACAGCTGGCAACCCGAGGCGTGGGAGGAGCCTAAGCAATATTTGATGCTTCGCGGCGCGGGATTTTGGGGTATCTGTTTCCTAGGTGCTGAGATAATCGACCGATGTCTGGCGAATGGCGCTTACAAGCCGAAAGATATGCTCAAACTTCTCAAGTCAGGAATTGACTGGGAATGGCATCGAGACGGGTCCTTCAAGGGTCTTAGTGGTCGAGCGGGCGCTCTGAAAATACGCGACATGATTGTAGCCGAATTAGAGGATGAGAGCGGCGCATCCTTGAAATCTATTGCGGCGCAAATCGCTAAAGACCTCTGATCCCACACCAATCCACCTGCACGCCCTCTTCCAGCGGCCGGGCCAGCCCGTCGCGGGAGAGCAGCCAGCCGACATGCTCGCCGTCTAGATAGACATGGGCGCGAAGGCGCCCATAGCGGTCCGGGCCTTCGGGCAGGAAGGTCACCTTGGAGCCTGCCTCGAACAGGTCGCGCGCCCGGGCCTCTGTCTTCTGGCCGAGCGAGTCCTCTGCCGCACATGCCGCCGCATCGCCTGTCTCAGGACTGTCCCACCCGATCAGGCGGAGCCGCACCCGCTCTTCCCGGCCCGAGCCTGAGAGCCGCCGCAGCTCGAACGTGTCGCCATCCACGGCGAGCAGGTCGCGCACCGGCACGCTGACGCAGGTTGCATCCGTGGTCTCACAGAGATTGACCGGCTTGTCATAAGCGCTCCCCGCCCCGCCGCACGCGGCGAGCGCAAGAAGTCCCGCGCCCAGGATCAGATATCTCATGCCGAATGCCCCTTGCTGCCGCCCGGCGAAGAGATTGGGCGGATGCGCCCGGAACGGTCAAGACTATCGCCCCCTTCTCCCGGACGCGGGAGAAGGGCGGGGATGAGGGCTGCAACGTTCGTGATTGGCGGTACCTCTTCACTAGCAGCAACCTCGGCGCCCTCACCCCTACCCCTTCCCGCAATCGGGAGAGGGGAAAGCTGCGGCCTCCCATGCGGCACGCTCCCCATCCCTCAAACCCGGCATGGGGACAGAAAAAATCCGTCCCCCTCCCCGCGCATTGCCCCCTAGACTTCCCGGCCATGAGCAGACCGGGTTTCATAGAGGCGGGCCTTGCCGCCATGCGCGATGCGCTGGAGATCGCCGCCGAGAGAGCGGGGCTCATCCTGCAGCGCTATGAGCTTACGCGCGCCGCTGCCCGCGCCTTCCGCGCCAGGGTGCGTGAGCTTGAGACCCTGCTGCGCCGCCTCCTCGTCCTGATGGCGGCGGAGCTCGAGGTGCGCGCGACCGACACCCCGCGCCTCCCGGCGGAAGCCGGCCCCCCCTGCCACCAGACACCCCATCAGGACACGCCCGGCGCGGGCGAGGCCTGCTTGCCTGCAGACCCAAGGCAAAACCGCCGCCCAGGCGGCTACCGTTTCGTGCTGCTGCCTGTCCTGACCTTTGACCTCGACGCGCCCGACCGGTTCGCCGGCCTGGTGCGCACTGCGCCAAAGCCTCCCGACCGAACACCGCTGATGCACCGTTACGCCACCCTGCGTGCCCTGCTCAGCAACCCGGCCCCGCTTGCCCGCCGCATGGCGCGCCATCTCGCCCGGCTGAAAGCGGCCGGGGAGCCAAGGCCGGTCTGCCTGCCCCAGCCCGGCCTGCACCGGTTCGAAGCGGCCCTCGCGACCTTCGCCCTGGCGCTCCCGCTGGAAATCGCTGAAGCCCTCGGCGGCTGGTACGATAGCGGCTAGGGTAAGAGGGCTCATGTCCGGGGACGGGCGGGACACGAAACCAGCCCACTCAATACATTGACCTTTTGTGCTCATCCTGAGCGAAGTCGAAGGACGCGTACAAAAGCCCGCGCCCGCCCCGTCAAAGGGCGGAACACCGGCGCATCCGGAACTCTCCTGTCGCGGTCCGCATTCTAGATGTGACAGTCAGACAAAGGATCCGCCCATGGCCGACGCGCCCGGAAAGAACACCCCCCTCATCGCCGCCGCCGCGCTGGTCGGCACCGGCGTCCTGCTGCGCCAGTGGAAGCCGACCCTGCTCGACCTGCCCGATGCGAAGAAGAAGCGCCCGCATCTCGACCGCGGGGTGAGCCGCAAGGTCCGCAAGGCACGCGACGGCGTGGCGAAACTGGCGCTGCCATCCAACATGCTGAATTCGCTGGGCAATTCCCTCCTCGTGCTCGGCAGCGGCCTGGCCCTTCTGCGACTCGCGGATGAGGTGGTCGACGAGAATGAGCGGTTGTTCTAGCCGCCGGTCGGGGGCTGCGTTCAGGAAACACGCCCCATTTTAACACAGGTCAGGCTTTCTCTTCGGACACGATCCCGGCTAGGTACTTGCATGGCGCCCGCCATTGCGCGCGAAAAGGCCGAGGGGATTGATGTTCGAACTGGTTGTCCTGCATGAGTGTGACCCAAAACGGGTCGCACACTTCCTGACGATCAATCGCGAGCGTTTCCGGCCCTTTGCGCCGACGCGTTCGGAGCATTACTACACCAATTCCCACTGGCGCGCGGCCTGCAAGCGCTCCAGGCTGGAATGGCGCGAAGGGCGGGCCTACCGCTTTGTGATCATTCACAAAAACACCGAAGTTATCGGCAAGATCGACCTCGACCATATCCGCCGCGGTCCTTTCTCCACCGGCGACCTCGGCTATCTCCTCGACCGGCGCCATGAGGGCCAGTCCATCATGCGCCGCGCCATGGAAGAAGTGCTCTCCATGGCCTTCACCGATTTCAGGCTGAACCGGGTCCAGGCTGCGATCATGCCGCAGAACACCCGCTCCAGCGGGCTGGTGAAACGGCTGGGTTTCCGCGAGATCGGCCTCGCAGAGCGCTATCTCAAACTCGACGGCGAGTGGCGCGATCACCTGCTTTTCGAGATGGTCGCCCGCCGGCCGGAAAAGACCGAGACGGCGCCGCAGAAGGTGGAAGCCGCGCCTGAAAAGCCTGCTGAAACAGAAGCGCGCGAAACGACCGATCAGGACGCCTGACCGGTCTGTTTCCAATCGCGAAATTGCACACCCTCCATTAACAGGGCTATGATACGCAGAAGTATTCGCGAGGCCGTGCCCGATCATGCAGCGTCCCGGACGATCAAGGTCCGCAAGGGTGACCCGGTGATCAGCGCCGGCCCGAACCCGATTGCAGGCCTGAACCATGGTTGACGACAACACAGCAGACAGCGACGAGCGCCACCTTCCGCGCCTGACCCGCCTTCCCTCTCCCGGCTCGCCCTCAAGCGACCTCGACGCACTCGACAGCGCCAGCGGTGAGGGGAAGGTTTTTCTCTGGGTGGCAATTGGCGCGGCCGTGGCCTGGTGGCTCGCCGCTTTTGCCGGCATGTTTGCCCTGACCGGCAGCGCGCAGCTCTCGGCCCTGCCGCCGGCCGCGCTGTTTGCCGGGGCGGTTGCCCTCTTCATTCCCGGTCTTCTCATTCTGATGGCGGGCTTTCTCGCAAAGGCCCATGCGCGCGCCTCGGCAGCCAATGCCGTCGTGCTTCGCGCCGCCGCGAGGCTGCTCTCGCCCATCGAGACCAGCGGACAGGAAGCGCGCACCTTTGCCGACCTGATGAAAACCTCTGCGGGAGAGGTCGACCGCGCCATGGCGCATGCGCTCTCTTCGATGAAAGCCATGTCCGGGGAGATTTCAGAGGAAAGACTGCGGCTGGAAACGGTCGCCCATGAGGCTGCCAAACAGGCCGGTGAACTCTCAGTGCGCCTGTCGACCGAACGCGAAGCCCTGCAGTCACTTGGCGACGATATACGCCAGCAGAGCGAGATCATGAGCGACGCCATCCCTCGCCAGGCCGAGAAAATGCGCGACTCGGCCCGCCAGGCCGCATCCGACATTGCAGAGGCCGATGAGGACCTCGAAAACCGGCTGGGCGAACTTCGCCAGGCCAGCGCCACGCTGAGCGAGCGTGTTTCCGCGCTGGATGAAATGTCGGTGGAAGCGACCAAGCGCAGCGAGTCGCTGATCTTCGCCGTTTCGCGGATGGAGGAAAAGCTCGAACAGTCGCGCAAGATGGTGGACCAGGCGCTTCGTGCGAGCGAGATGGTGGCGGCAAGCGCATCGACGACCGGGGACCGGATTACCGAAGCGGTCTCGGCGGCGATGGAAAATGCGCGCAGCGCGTCACAGGATATACAGGCGCAAGCCCGGGATGCCGCGGAGCAGGCTGCCCAGACCCTCGCCCGGCTCAAGCGCGCAGGCGAAGAAGCCGCTGAGGTGGTCCATAAGGCCCGCGCCGACGCCGAAGCCCTTTCGAGGCTGAACATAACCACCCGCCCTCCTCAGTCCGAGCCGGCAGAGCATATATCGGCCGACGATCAGGCGGAGAATGTTTTCGAGGAGACATCAGAGCGTTTCGACCCCGCCCCGGCGCCAAAGCAGACACGGGAAGAAACCGACAGTGATCTCTTCTGCTCCGGCCAGGAAAGCGTTTCAGGCTATGACGAGACTGAAACAGATGAGCCGGATGAGGCAGGACCCGCGTCTTTCGCCCGCGAAGCATCTTCTCCACGTCCCAGCTGGAAGGACCGTATTCCACCTTATCTCAAGCCGGTCGGCGGCAGCGAAGCCATCGATTTCGAAGAGGAAGGCGAGGACGAGGCCGCTGGCGATGAGGCAGAGGCCCCTGCGTCCGAACCCGAAACGCCCCGCAGACATGCGGAAGAAACCGGCCGGCGCGAGCGCTGGAGCAACATCCTTGCCGATGTCGAGCGGGAGGAAGATCATCCGCACCTGCCGCGCGAGGAAAATGCCGAGGAGATGATCCACCGGCTGATGGAGTCCGGCATCCGGCTGACAGAAATCTTCCGCCCGCGCGACAAGAAAAAAATCGCCAGCGCCGCGCGCAAGGGCGAAGGGCTACGCCGCAAGGCCGTGGTCGACGCCGCCTCCCGGCAAGTCCAGCGGGTCCAGAAACGGCTCGATAGCGACGAAGACCTCATGATGATTGCGCGGGAATTCCTCAGCGTGGAAGAGGCCGACGCGCTGAGCGCTCTCGACAAGACGAGCAATTCATCGAGAAATGCCAGTGCGCGCCTCTCGGCTTTTCTGCTGATCGATGCCGCACTAGGTTAGGACGCATGGCCGTCCGCGCACCGAAAAACCTTGCCAGCCGAGTCCAGGAGGCCGAGGCCAAATCGCCTCTGGAAGCTGAGATCGCTGCAGAACAGGCCAGCGCCCTCGGCCGGTCCGGGCAGCGGGTTTCGCAGGCACTTGCGGCCTACAGGCAGGCGCTTGAAACCGGAAATTATGAGACGGAAAGGGACCGCGCGGTAGAAACGGTCTATGGGTTTCTGATCCAGCGGGAATTTCTTGGCCTTCGCGACCGCGCCGCGATCATTCGCGACTACGATATCCCCCGAGAAATCATCTCGCGCCTCGGAACCTCGCCCAAACGGCTTTGACCGGGATCAATAGCCGTATAGCTAGCCGCAACAGGCACGTATGATCGGAGTTTGGTGACCTCAATGAATGCCCGCAGCCGCAATCTTCTAGGCGTCTTCCTGTTCTTCGTCCTCATCCTTGCCCCGTTTGCGCAGGGCCAGCAGTCGTCCAGCGAGAAGATCAGCCAGGACCTCGAAGAGATCGAGACCGAGCTCACCAGCGTCAACGAAACTCTCTCTTCCATTTCCAGCGACTTTGAGAAAAGCGATACGCCCGATCAGATGAGCCGTCAGATCGCCAGGCTTTCCAGCCTGCGCGACAAGATTACGACGCTTGAGCAACGTGCCATCTCAATCAGGTCCGATTCCCGCGAAGCGCTGGATGCGGTTGCCGATCTTATTCCTGCGGAGGAAGAGGAAGAGCCCGGCCAGACATCCGGGCAAACGTCGGATGCTGTGCCGGAATCGTCTGAAACCGCTGCGGCCCGGCTCAAGGAGAGCGCGCTTGCGGAGGTCACGGCCCCCTTCCGGGACATAAACAGGCGCGCCAGTGTCGCCGCAGCCAATGCACGCCTCGCGGATATCGATGCGCGCCGCCTGCTGGACAGCATCTCCAGAAGCCGGGAAAATGTCTTTGTCTCCTCTGTTACCAAGCGGGGGCTATCCCCCATCAAACCGGAAGTCTGGGCGGGTGCCATTCAGGCCGTGGATGATGTCTGGTCTGAACTGACGCGCGAGATAACGGACTGGCGCGATGCGCAGGTTGAGAAGGGCACGCCCTACCCCCTCTTGATCCTGTTCGGTATCTCCTTCCTGCTTCTCGCAGGCCTCCTCCTCCTCTATCGGAGCTTCTATCGCTGGGAGCTGACCAAGAATACGGAAACGCGCCCGAGCCGGCAGACCGTGGCGCAGCTTGCCATGGCGAGTTTCCTTGCGCGCTTCGTCACGGCATTTGCCGTGGTGCTTGCCCTCAATGGCGTTGCCTACCTGCTCGGCATGAACTTGCTCGAAAGCGAAGCTGGCCGTTCGCTTGCCTTCGTCACCATCGCCGTTCTCTGCATGCGGGCGCTCGTGTCTGCTGTGATGGCGCCGCGGACCACCGCCTTCCGGCTGATCGGTGTCGGCGATCAGGCCGCCAGCGCCATAAGCCTGTCCTTCATCGTCCTTGTGGTCGCCTTTGCGATTGAATCGACGCTGACCGCCTCCGGCGCGCTCGCCTCGCCTGGCGAGCAACTCATAGCCGTTCGAACCTTCTGTCTGGCCCTGCTCACGGGTGGGCTGCTCATCTGGCTGGCCGTACGGATGAAAGCGAAGACCGAGCGCGGCAAATCTGTGCGACGGATTGTGATCCGCTGGGCGATCATCGCGACGGCGATCCTCATCATGGCTAGCTCATTGCTGGGCTATCATTCCCTCTCGAGATTCGTCGTCGAGCGTCTGATCCTGCTTTCCATCCTGCTTTTGATCGCCATCCTGGTGCGCGAATTCATGCGGGCCACGGCGTTGAAATTCCTCTCTGGCGTGGAGGAGGAGCGCCGCTACGAGTCGGCGCGCGACAAGGATGACGAGGATGAGCCCACTGAAATGAATTCGGAGTTCTGGATTCGCATCAGTGTGGATACGCTGGTCGTCCTGCTCATCCCCCCATTCCTCCTGCTCGCGATGGGCATCCCTGCCTCCGAGCTGTGGAACGAGCTCCGCTGGTTGTTGTCGGGCTTTGAGATTGCTGGCCAGCGGATTTCACTTGGCAGCATTCTTTCCGCCATCCTGACCGTTATTGCGATTATAGTCGCCACGCGCCTGATCCAGCGCACACTCGAGCGCCAGATTCTTCCCAAGTCGCAGATCAGCTCCGGGGCGGCCAATTCGCTGGTGACGCTGCTCGGTTATGCGGGCGTCACTATCGCCTTCATCTCTGCGATCGGCGTGGTCGGGTTCGACCTCTCCAGCCTCGCCATCATTGCCGGTGCGCTGTCTGTCGGTATCGGGTTTGGCCTCCAGAGCATCGTCAGCAATTTCGTGGCGGGTCTTATCCTGCTGTTTGAGCGCCCCTTCAAGATCGGCGACTGGATCGTGACGCCCTCGGGCGAAGGCACCGTCCAGAAGATCAATGTCCGCGCCACCGAAGTCCTGACCTTCGACCGTCGGTCTATCATTGTCCCGAATGCCGAACTGGTTAGCAACGCGTTTGGCAACTGGACCCACAAGAGTTCTGTCATGCGGATCGCTGTGGGCGTGGGCGTGAAATACGGCACCGACACGCGCAAGGTCGAAAAGGCGATCATGGAGATCGCTGAGGCCAATCACTACATTCTGCGTGAACCGCCGCCCTATGTCATTCTGAAGGAGTTCGGCGATAGCTCGGTCAATTTCGAGCTCCGGGCCTATATCATCGCCGACCACATCGTCATTGCACCTTCGGAGCTAAAGCACGAGATTGCCCGCGTCTTCGAGCGTGAGGATATCGTCATCCCCTTCCCTCAGCGCGATATTCACTTCGACTGGCCGGACGCCCCCGCGAAGCTGCAGCGGCCTGATCAGGGCGACGAGGACGGCGCATCAGCAGAAGAAGAAGACAGCGAGACGAGCGAACGGCCCTCGAAAGAAAACGAGGCCCGCGCCGCAGAGGAAAGGGACGATACCGGCTAGGTGTCTTTTGCCACTTCGGCGGACCCGTGAAGCCCAGCCGGCCTCGAAATGATCAGACCATACGTTCCTTGGTCGAGGTGAAGGTCAGGTCCGGGTTCTTCTCCTGGACATAACCGACATCCCAGCTGTTCTTGCCGAGATAGACCGGAGCGCCGTCGAGATCGGTACCGGTGCTGCCGCGGTTCTTCTCCATGAACGCTTCGAGCTTGGCCGGATCGTCCGCCGAAATCCAGCGGGCCACATTATACTGGGCCTGTTCGAACACGACTTCGAGATTGTATTCAGCGGCAACGCGCTCTGCCATCACATCGATCTGCAGCGAGCCGACCGCGCCGACGATCATGTCGGAGCCAAGTGCGGGGGTGAAAAGCTGGGTCACGCCTTCTTCAGCCAGGCTCTCAAGGGCCTTGCGCAAGTGCTTGGATTTCATCGGATCCTTGGGCCGGGCGCGGCGCAGGATTTCCGGGGCGAAGTTCGGGATGCCCTGGAATTTGATCTCGCCGCTTTCGGACAGGCTGTCGCCGACACGCAGCTGGCCATGGTTCGGTACACCAATCACGTCGCCGGCATAGGCGGTCTCTGCGATCTCACGGTCCTGGGCAAGAAACATCAGCGGAGCGTGGATATTGATCTGCTTGTTCGAGGTCGTCTTGAGGCGCATGCCGCGCTTGAACTCACCCGAGCAGAGGCGAAGAAAGGCCACGCGGTCGCGGTGGTTGGGGTCCATGTTCGCCTGGATCTTGAAGACAAAGCCCGAAACAGTCTTGTCCGAACGCTCCACCGTGATCGGCTGGTCCTTCTTCTCCGCCTTCTGGTCGCGGGGACCGGGGGCGAACTCGGCCAGTGTGGAGAGAAGCTCATTAACGCCGAAGTGGCGCAGGGCAGAGCCAAAGACGACCGGTGTCATATGGCCTTCTTCATAGGCCTTGCGGTCGAAATCGGGCAGCGCTTCGCTGGCAAGCTCCGCGCCCTCTTCCAGCTCATCCATGACCATGGTGTCGATGGTGCCGCGGGCTTCCTGCATGCCGATCCGGTGGCTCGGGCCGACATCGGCCTGCTGGTCGGCTGTCTTCTTGCGGAAGGAGACGAAGTCACCCTTGCGAAGATCCTTCATGCCGGCAAAGCGCTGGCCGGAAGCGGCCGGCCAGTAAAGCGGCGAGGTGTCGAGCTGCAGCTTGTCCTGGATCTCGTCAAGGAGCTCCAGCGGGTCGAGCGCCTCGCGGTCCATCTTGTTGATGAAAGTCGTGATCGGGATGTCGCGCATCCGGCAGACTTCAAAGAGTTTCAACGTCTGCGGCTCGATGCCCTTGGCGGCGTCCAGAACCATGACGGCGGAGTCGGCGGCCGTCAGCGTGCGGTAGGTGTCTTCGGAAAAGTCTTCGTGGCCCGGCGTGTCGAGCAGATTGAAGACGAGATTGTCATGCTCGAACGTCATGACGGAGGCCGAGACGGAGATGCCGCGGTCGCGTTCGATCTTCATCCAGTCCGACTGGGTGCGGCGGCGTTCCCCGCGCGCGGCGACCTGACCGGCCAGACGGATGGCGCCGCCAGCCAGCAGCAGGTTCTCCGTCAGCGTCGTCTTGCCGGCGTCCGGGTGCGAAATAATGGCGAATGTCCGCCTGCGGGCGGCTTCTTCAGAAGGGCTCAAACTCATGGCCCGCCGGATAAAAGGGAATGGCGGTCTTGTCGAGATGGAGCCGCCAGCAGGGCGCCGATTGCCTTGTCGGCGCGGGTACGGCTAGGGTGCGCCCAGCGAGGGAATATAAGGAATTGCGCATGTCCGACACGGTAACGACCGGCGAACAGAAAGGCTTTCTCGGCTGGGTGGAGAAAACGGGCAACAAACTGCCCGACCCGGTTTTCATCTTTTTCTATCTGATCATCGCGCTGATGATCGTCTCGCAGATCTGCGCCTGGGCGGGGGTTTCGGCCTTCCACCCCAGCCTGACCAATCCGGATGGCACCCCGCAGCTGGAAGAGGCGCGAAGCCTTTTCTCGCCGGAGAACATCCAGCAGCTCTGGGTCGAGATGCCGACCACGTTCACGCACTTCCATCCACTCGGCTATGTGCTGGTGGTGATGCTGGGCGCCGGTGTGGCAGAGCGCTCAGGCCTGTTCGGCAGCGCCATCCGGGGGGCGGTCCGCAATGCGCCGAAATCCCTGCTGACGCCGCTCGTTGCGCTGATCGCCATGCTGTCCAACCATGCCGCCGATGCCGGCTATGTCGTGATGATCCCGCTGGCCGCGATCATCTTTGCCTCAGCCGGGCGTCACCCCCTGGCGGGGATCGCGGCGGCGTTCGCCGGTGTGTCGGGCGGCTTTTCCGCGAACATCACGCCTGGCCAGCTCGATGCGCTGCTCTTTGGCATTACCGAAAGCGCCTATGAGGCCAGCAATATCGATGGCGGCTGGAGCGTGAACTTTGCCGGCAACTGGTACTTTATCGGCGTCCTTCTCTTCATCTATCTGCCGGTCATCTGGATGGTGACCGACAAGATCATCGAGCCGCGTCTTGGCAAGTGGGTACCGGACGAAGACAGCGACATGAAGAATTATGGCGATGAGGACAAACCGCTCACCGCTGGCGAGAAAAAGGGCCTTGGCCGCGCCGGGCTGGCCATCCTGGGCGTCGTTGCGCTCTGGGTCTTCATGACGATCGGGCCGGGTACCCCGCTTCTGGCGGATGGGCCGGGCAATGAGGATGCCGCCTGGTATGTTCAGGCCGGTCCGCTCTTCCGCTCTCTCGTGGCCGCCTTCCTTGTGCTCTTCCTCGCCGCAGGCTGGGCCTATGGCTCCTCGGCCGGGACGATCAAGAACCACCGCGACCTAGTGAACATGATGGCCGGCGGGATGAAGGATATGGCTTATTATCTCGTACTCGCCTTCGCCGCGGCGCATTTCGTGGCGATGTTCGGCTGGTCGAACCTTGGCCTGATCTCGGCGGTCCACGGCGCCGAGGCGATCAACAATAGCGGGCTTCCGCTGCCCGCCGTGCTGGGCATGATCGTCCTCTTCTCGGCAGCACTGAACCTGTTTGTCGGGTCCGCCAGTGCGAAATGGGCGCTGCTCGCGCCTGTGCTGGTGCCGATGCTCATGCTGGTCGGGATCAGCCCGGACGGGGCAACCGCCGCCTACCGCGTGGGCGACGGGGCGACCAATATCATCACCCCGCTCATGGTCTATTTCCCGCTCATCCTGGTCTTCGCGCAGCGCTGGCAGAAGAGTTTCGGCCTTGGCAGCCTGACGGCCATGATGATCCCCTATTCCATCTGGATGCTGATTTCAGGCGTGATCCTGATGATGATCTGGCTCTTCCTCGGCTTCGATCTTGGACCAGGCGCCCCGGCGCAAATACCTGTGCCGGGCTCTGCGGGCTAGGGTCACCTCACCAAAAGCAAAGCGCCGCCAGTTTGTCGCTGGCGGCGCTTTTTTACTCGGCAGAGAAGGCGCGGTCTCAGACGCCGTGAATTTCACCCGCGGCGGCTTCGGCCTTGATCCATTTGATGAAGGCCCGAACATCGTCTGACTGATGGCGCCCCTTCGGCCAGACGATCCAGTAGCCGAAATCGATACTGGTCGACCCATCGGCAAAAGGCGCCACGAGGCGGCCTGCAGCCATATCGGAAGAGGCAATCGCCCGCTTGGCAAGCACAATGCCTCGCCCGGAGGCGGCTGCCTCAATCGCCAGCGATGACTGGTTGAACCGGGGCCCGCGCTGGCCGTTGACCTTTTCGCCTACCCCGCGCGCGGCAAGCCAGCTGGTCCAGTCCGGACAGGACGGGTCCTGCTCGGTGCTCTCATCGTGGATGAGCGTGTGTTTGGCGAGGTCTTCTGGCTTCTTGATGGCATCAGAGCCTTCAAGCAGTCGCGGCGAGCAGACCGGCAACACAGTCTCTTCCATGAGTTTTTCGGACTTCAGGCCCTCATAGCCGCCCTGCCCATAGCGGATGGCGAAATCAGCGTCTGCCGTGGTGAAGTCGGTGATCGACATATCCGCGGAGATCCACGCCTCGATGCCGGGATTTGAAATGTGAAACCGGTCAAGGCGGGGCGCGAGCCATTTGGCGGCGAATGAAGGGGCACAGGAGACCATGACCCGGCCCTTGCGGGCGGGCTGCTGCATGATGCGGCCAGCTTCGGTAATCCGCGAAAAGGCTTCACGCACTAGCGGCAGGCTCGCCTGCGCCGCATCGGTCAGCAGCACACTGCGCCCGGTGCGTTTGAAGAGCGGCGTGCCGGCATAATCCTCAAGCTGGCGGATATGCTGCGAGATCGCGCCAGGCGTCACATTCAACTCTTCGGCGGCCTTGCTGAATGACAGCCGGCGGGCAGCGGCCTCGAAGGCACGAAGCGCATTCAGCGGTGGCAGGCGGTCATTTTCGGCCATTGAGAACCTCGCATAGTTTATCTAAACGATGGGATCAGGGGTCTACGCTTGCCGGAGGCGGGTCACAAGCCTCATTTTCCGGTAAGTCCAAGCAACGTCCGACATTGTGAGTACAGATGCGTCTCTTCCCAGCCTTCTTCCAGATGGATGGCGCCCAGATCGTTATTTTTGGCGATGGGGTGAATGCCGAGCGCAAGGTTCGCCTTGTTGCCAAGACGCCAGCGCGGATTGCGCTGGTCACCCACACGCTTCCCGACTGGGCGAAATCAGTTGAACAACTCGCCCATGTCGTGCCCGAACAGGCCGGAGAGGCGCTCGGTACCGCGCGCTTTGCCATCATCGCCTGTGACGACGAGGCAGAGCTGCACTGGGCCTATGATCTTGCCCGCGCCTCTGGCGTGCCGGTCAACGTCGTGGACCGCAAGGCGCTCTGCGACTTCACCGTGCCGAGCATTCTGGACCGCGGACAGGTCGTTGCCGCCTTTGCCACGGGCGGCGCGGCGCCGGTCATTGCAAAGGATGTGAGGGCCAAGCTCGAAACCCTGTTGCCGGAGCGGATTGGCGCGCTTGCCGAACTCGCCGAGCGCTGGCGCCCTGCCGTCAAGGAGGCGATCGCCTCGGAAACTGCCCGCCGCCACTTCTGGGAACAGGCCTTGCGCGGGCCTGTGGCCGAAGCGGTCTACGCCAATGATGATGAGCGCGCTGAAAGCCTGATGAGTGAGGCGCTCGCCCGGTTTTCAAGCGAGTCCGGCGCGGAGGATTTTGGACCCGTGCACATCGTTGGCGCGGGTCCGGGTGACCCTGAACTGCTGACACTCAAGGCCTTTCGCCTCATCCAGCAGGCCGACATCGTCTTCCACGACAAGCTCGTTTCTGCCGAAATCATGGACATGGTGCGCCGCGACGCCGATCGCGTGCCGGTCGGAAAGTCGAAGGGCGAGCATCTTGTGCCGCAGGATGGCATTCACGAACTGATGATCGCGGCCGCCCGCGAAGGAAAGCGTGTGGTGCGCCTCAAGGGCGGCGATCCTTTCATCTTCGGGCGCGGCGGCGAAGAAGTCGAAGCCCTGCGCACGGCCGGCATAGAAGCCACCGTGGTGCCCGGTATTTCTTCGGCCATGGGATGCGCGGCGAGCGCGAATGTCCCCCTGACCCACCGCGACCATGCCCAGACCCTGACCTTTGTGACCGGGCATGCGCAAAAAGGCGGGGTGCCGGACCTCGACTGGGAAGGTCTGGCCAAACCGCATCAGACAGTTGTCGTCTTCATGGGGGTCGGAACATCCGCCATCATTTCGCAGAAACTTCGCGAAGCGGGCCTTTCCGGCGAAACGCCCGTCGCCGTCATCGAAAACGGGACGCGGGCGAACGAGACGCGCGGATTCGGCACGCTTGAAGCCCTGCCGCAAATCATCGAAACGAACGGTATCAAGGGCCCGGCCCTTCTCATCATTGGCGAGGTGGCAGGCCTGCCTGCCGAAGCCCGTAATCACTTCATCGCGGAGGCGCTGGCATGACTTCGGTCCGCCCGAAACTGAAACCCGACCAGCCCAAGGCTGTCACTGCCTGGGATACGGCAACCGGCAAAGTCGTCTGGATGGCCGATGATGGCAGCTGGTCTGATGACCCTGCCCGGATCGGCGTCTTCATCGGCGAGGAAGCCGACACCCGGCTGGAACAGGCCTCCAGACAGGAAGGCACCGTCACCGACCCCTATTTCATGCAGGTCACAGAGACCGGCGATGTGGACGGACGCGAAACGCTGCGTGAATCCATCCGCGTCAACGGACCAACGGTACATCCGCAATTCCAGCGGGGCGCCAAATGATCCGGATCCATGGCGACAGTATTTCCGGCAACTGCCTCAAGGTGAAATGGGTCGCAGAGCGTCTCGGCATCGACCATGAATGGGTCGAAGTCGATATCCTGAAGGGCGAGACGCGCTCAGATGCCTTCCTTGCCATCAATCCGTTCGGCCAGGTTCCCGTCGTCGAACTGGAGGATGGCCGTGTCGTCGCGCAATCGAACGCGATCATTTTCTGTCTTGCAGAGGAAAGCGATCTGGTGCCCACGGATGCCTTCGAGCGCGCGAAGATGCTGGAATGGATGTTCTGGGAACAATATTCCCATGAGACCGCCATCGCGGTACGCCGCTTCCAGAAACTCTATGAGAAACGCGCCGAGGAAGACATCGACCCGAACCTGATGGCCAAAGGTCGCCGGGCGCTTGGCCGTATGGAACTGGCGCTTCTCTCAAATGACTGGATCGCCGGCGGGGCATACATGACACTCGCCGATATCTCCCTTCTCGCCTATACCCGTCTTGCTCACGAGGGCGGGTTCGATGTCTCCGAGTTTCCGGCCGTCCACGGCTGGATTGCGCGCTGCGAGCGCGAGCTCGGCCTTCCCCATCTCCATGAGGTTACCGATGTACAGGTATGATGAATTCGACACGCAGATCGTAAAGGAGCGGGTCGAGCAGTTCCGTGGACAGGTGGCGCGCCGCCTGTCCGGTGAGCTGAAAGAAGATGAGTTCAAGCCACTGCGCCTGCAGAACGGGGTCTATCTCCAGCTGCATGCCTATATGCTGCGGATTGCCATTCCCTATGGCCAGCTCAGCCCGCGCCAGATGCGCAAGCTGGCGCATATCGCCCGCACCTATGACCGGGGCTATGGCCACTTCACCACCCGGCAGAACATCCAGTTCAACTGGGTCGCGCTGAAGGACATTCCTGACGTGTTGGCAGAGCTGGCCGAGGTCGAGATGCACGCCATCCAGACCTCCGGCAACTGTATCCGCAACGTCACCAGCGACCATTATGCCGGCGCCACCAAGGACGAAGTCATGGACCCGCGCCCCTGGTGCGAGATCATCCGTCAGTGGTCGACCTTCCATCCGGAATTCGCCTTCCTGCCCCGCAAGTTCAAGATCGCGGTGACGGCGGCTGAACATGACCGCGCCGCGATCAAGGTGCATGACATCGGCCTCAATATGCGCCGCAAGGATGGCGAGGTGGGCTTTGAGGTTCACGTCGGCGGCGGTCAGGGCCGCACGCCGCATATCGCGGCCAAAGTGTCCGACTTCGTGCCCGAGAGTGAATTGCTCGATTATCTCGAGGCCATCATGCGGGTGTATAACCGCTTTGGCCGGCGCGATAACAAGTACAAGGCGCGCATCAAGATCCTGGTGTCCGAAACCGGCGAGGACGAGTTTCGCAAGCTGGTCGAGGAGGAGTTCGCCGCCCAGCGCGACGCGGAAAAGATCGCCCTGCCTCAGGAAGAGATCGACCGCATCCACGCCTATTTCGAACCGCCGAAGCTTGCGGGCAAAGACGCCGTTTCAGAGGCCTTCGACAAGGCGAAGACCGCCGATGCCGCTTTCGCCCGCTGGACGCGGGCGAACCTGCACGATCACAAGGTGGAGGGGTATACGACGGTCACCGTCAGCCTGAAGCCGCTTGGCGTGGCTGCCGGTGATGCGACCGACGCGCAGATGGACGTTATGGCGGACGTCGCAGAGGCCTATGGTCATGGCGACCTTCGCGTCAGCCACGCACAGAATATCGTCCTGCCGCATGTTGCGCTGGATGATGTGTATGAGCTTTACCGCAAGCTGGACGCAGCAGGTCTCGCGACCCCGAATGAAGGGCTGATCTCTGACATGATCGTCTGCCCCGGCCTCGATTATTGCAATCTCGCCAATGCCCGCTCCATCCCGGTCGGCATGGCCATCCAGGAGGCGTTTAGCGACCCGGATGATCAGGCTGACATTGGCAAGTTCCACATCAATATTTCCGGCTGCATCAATGCCTGCGGACACCATCATGTCGGTCATGTCGGCATTCTGGGCGTCGACCGGAAAGGTGAGGAATACTACCAGATCACGCTGGGCGGCCGCGCAGACGAAAAGGCAACCATCGGCCAGATGGCTGGGCCGGGCCTCAAGGCCGACGATGTGCCGGTGGCCCTGAAACGCCTTGTCGACCGCTACCGCGAACTTCGCACAAGCAAGGACGAGACCTTCATCGAGACCTTCGAGCGCGAAGGCATGGAGCCGTTCAAGGACGCGATCTACGCCGGGGCGTAGTCAACGAGGAAAACTCAATAATGCCGCTTATCAAGGACCGCCGCGAAGTCGACGATATCTGGGCCTATGTGCCCGATGACGCCCCGCTTTCACCGGGTGGATGCATTACCGTATCTCTCGCCCGCTTCCGCAGTGAGACAGAGATGCTGCTTGCGAGAAATACTGAGATCGGGGTCCGTCTGGAGCCGGCAGATGATCCGCACGAGCTGGCGGAATTCCTGGACCGGCTGGCGCTGATCGAGGTGAATTTTCCAAAATATACAGACGGGCGCGGCTATTCCCAGGCCCAGCTCCTGCGCCGGCGGTTTGGCTATGAGGGCGAGCTTCGCGCGGTCGGCCACGTCCTGCGAGATCAGATTCTCTATATGAACCGTTCAGGGTTCGACGCTTTTGAGACCGAGCGGGCCGAACTAGCTTCTGTCATAGACGCGCTGGAAGAATTTTCAGCGGTATATCAGCCGGCAGCAGATGGGCGTGTGCCCGTATTTCGCCGCCGGCATGGAAAGGAATAAAGGCGCTTACATGCCCTATGCCGATCAACAGACGCGACTGCAGCAACCCGTTGAGGAACGGCTCGCCCGGCTGAACGGCGAACTGCGACACGCTTCGGCGACCACGATCCTGCGCGCCTCGCTGTTGCGCGAATGGCCGCAAAAACTGACCTATGTGTCCAGCTTTGGCGCCGAAAGCGCCGTGATGCTGGCGCTCATCGCAGATGTCGATCCGGACTTTCCGGTGATCTTCCTTGAGACCGGCCTGCATTTCCCGCAGACGCTGGACTACAAGGACAAGCTGATCGACCAGCTCGGCCTCACCAATGTGCGGGAGACCCCGCCGAATGAGACCGAGCGCAAGGTGCTCGATCCCAAGGACCGTCTCTGGCAGAGCGACCCGGATGCCTGCTGCGCCCTGCGCAAGGTACGTCCGCTGGAACCGGCGCTGGAAGGCTTCGACGCCTGGATTACCGGGCGCAAACGCTTTCATGGCGGTGCCCGTATGAGCCTGCCTGTGTTTGAGCACTCGGCCGGCCGCTTCAAGGTGAACCCGCTGGCGAGCTGGACCCAGGAAGACGTCGACCGCTTCTTCGTGCAGCGCAACCTGCCGCGCCACCCGCTGGTCGATCAGGGCTATCCCTCGATTGGCTGCTGGCCTTGCACCCGCCCGGCCGAGGACCCGTCGGATATCCGCTCTGGCCGCTGGGCCGGCATGGCGAAGACGGAATGCGGCCTCCATGTCGACAAGGCGGAGCGCCCGCGCGTCTTCTAAAGCGGCGCATACCCTCCCCAGAGAATGTGAATTCCCCGTAATCTGCAGTCTTTATTGCAGTTTGCGGGGAACCTTTTTGCCGGTCCTCCCAACTTCTGCCAAATTTTTACGGCAGGGTGGGAACCATGCAGACATTTATCCGTTTCCTCTCGTTATCTCTCGCCGCAATCGCAACGATTGGATCTGCCGCCTTTGCCAAGGCGCCGCAGAGCGCCATGGGTCCCGACCTCTGGAGCGAAGCACTCGCAGCGCGCACGGCACATGCCGACAAGATTGCGAATGATCGCTACATGATCGTGATCGATTACAGGCGCCATTCCAGCGAGCCGCGTTTTTTTCTCGTCGATATGGAAACAATGACGGCGGACGGATATCTCGTTTCACATGGTCAGGGCTCGGACCCCGACCATGACGGCATTGCTGACACCTTCTCCAATATTTCCGGGTCGAAGATGTCGTCTCTCGGCACCTTCGTCACAGCTGAGACCTATTACGGCAAACACGGCCTTTCGCTGCGCCTTGATGGTCTGGACGACGCCAATTCGCTGGCCCGCGACCGCGCCATCGTCATCCACGGCGCTGACTATGTCTTTCCTGGCGGCACCAAGATCGGCCGCAGCTGGGGTTGCCCGGCGCTTGAACAGGCCGTGGCGGCAGACCTAATTCCGCGCATTGCCGAAGGCACGCTGATCTATACGCGCGGCCCGGAACTGAACGAGCAGCTATACGCCGAGATTGTCAATCAGGCGGGTTGATCCCATCCAGGCGGCGGCAAGCAGGCGGCAGGCCTGGTCCTCCGCCAGAGGGCCGTCAGGCAGATCCTGCAGGCTCGCCGGGTCGACCGCATTTACATAATCCAGTCTGGAAAAGCCCGCGGCGAGAATGAAGCTGCGGGCTTCCTTTATGGCCTCGGCCACGGGCACGCCGATGCGGATACGCGCGGCGGCCCGGTGCAGGGCAGCAAACATGGCATTGGCGCGCTGGCGCTCTTCCTCGCTGAGATAGGCGTTGCGCGAGGACTGGGCGAGCCCGTCTTCATCCCGCCAGGTCTTGCCGCCAACAATCTCGATGCCAAAGCCAAGGTCACGGACCATCCGCTTGATGATCTGCAGCTGCTGGTAGTCCTTCTCACCAAAGACGGCGACGTCCGGCTGGACGTGAATGAAGAGCCGCGCCACGACCGTTGCCACGCCGTAAAAGAAGTGCGGCCGATAGATCCCGTCGAGCAGATCTGACATCTCTTCTACGCGGACGTTCGTGACGGAGCCTTCGGGGTACATTTCCTCAACGCCCGGGCAATAGACGAGATGGCACCCTGCCTGACTCAGGCGGGCCACATCGCCCTCCTCATCGCGCGGATACCTGTCGAGGTCCTCGCCCGGCGCGAACTGGGTCGGGTTCACGAAAATGCTGGCCACGACAAAGTCGGCCTTTTCACTGGCCCTGCGCACGAGAGAGATATGCCCGTCATGCAGGGCGCCCATCGTCGGAACGAATCCGATACGCTGCCCTTTCCTGCGAGCAACTGCGATCTGGCTCTGGAGAGCCTCGCGACTCCTGACAATGTTCGCTTCCTGAAAGCTCACTTGGAGATGCCTCCGAATTCTGATTTCCTCAACGAGGTGTTAACCAATTCAGCCGATTTGTTCACTTATGAGAAAGTCCGACATGCCTCGTTTGCAAACACTTCTGGCCCGGGCGGCCCTTCCGTTCAAATCGAAAAAGCGCCCGCGCCGTCTTGTGACACAAAGTTCTGCCGGCCGCGATGCCCTGGCCACTGACAGGCTTCGGCATGACGATTGGCTGTTTGAGGATGAGCGCCCGGTGGTCGGCAAGCCGGATGTGCTTTCACGGCTGACCGCATCTCTCTGCAGGCTGCGCAACTGCCTGGTCGACGTGGCCAGCGAGGCGCCGATCCGCGAGGAACGCCCGACCTGCTACCGTGTCGAATTTTCCGACTATAGCTCGCTTGAAGACGAGGCGCTGTTCGACGATGAGCTGTTCGATCGTCCGGCAGCTCCGCGGCCACCTGTACCCGTCATCGAGCGGCTCGACAGATTCCTGTTCGCGCGATCGCCCGAAGCGATGCCCGCCTGACGGGCCTTCCGGCAATCAGACGAACACAACAGATCATTGGGGAGGCCTGCCATGCCAGCAGACGGATTCGGCTCCATCGGACCGGCCGGCACTGAAGACCAGCGCCCACAAGGCGCCGGCTCACGCAACTGCCGCATCATCGTCATCGGAAATGAGAAAGGCGGCGCCGGTAAATCGACGGTCGCCATGCACCTCTGTATTGCCCTGCTCCGGCTGGGCAAACGGGTGGGCGCCATCGACCTTGATGTGCGCCAGCGCTCTTTCACCCGCTATCTGGAAAATCGCCAGCGCTGGACAGAATCCACAGGCTCTCGCCTGCCGATGCCGGAAATCATCCGCGTCGATGCGAGCGAGCAGCGCGCCCTGGACGATGCGGAGGCCGAAGAGACCGAACGGCTGGAAAGCGCCATCGCACGGCTGAAAACCTCCTGCGACATGATCCTGATCGACGCGCCCGGCAGCGACACCTTCCTGTCGCGCCTCGCCCATTCAAAGGCTGACACACTCATCACGCCGCTGAATGACAGCTTCGTCGATTTCGACCTTCTGGGGGACGTCAATCCACAGACCCTCAAGGTGCTCTCGCCCAGCTTCTATTCGGAAATGGTCTGGAATTGCCGCAAGGTAAAAGCGCAGCAGACCCGCCAGCAGATCGACTGGATCGTCATGCGCAACCGGATGTCGCCGCTGGAAGCGCGCAACAAGCAGAAGGTCGGCGAAGCGCTGGATAATCTGTCCAAACGGATCGGTTTCCGCCTTGCGCCCGGGCTTTCAGAGCGGGTCATCTATCGCGAGCTTTTCCCGGCCGGGCTGACGCTGCTGGACCTCACCGAAAAGGGATCGAACTTTGCCTTCACGATGAGCCATGTTGCCGCCCGCCAGGAGCTTCGCGAGCTTGTCGGCATGCTGCGCCTGCCGGAACTCGCCGATAACGAGATCACGATCTAGACCGGCATCCTGGAGCCTGAACGATCAAGGGGCGCATCTGCGCCCCTTTTGTCTGTCTGGAATTGGTGAAAGCCGCAGCCTAGTTGGCGGGGGCCTGAGCCTCGATCACGGCGCCGCTCTCATCGCCCTCACCCACGACCGGCACGAAGACCTGACCGTTCAGCATGGGCAGCGCGGCCCCGTCCTGATGGGCCGGGCTATTGGGCGCGCTCATCGCATAGCTGGTCATCACCGCATCATCCATCTGCTGGGTGTTGAAGCTGTTGAAGGCCGCCTCCACCAGATCCGTCACATGCTCATTGCGCGAGCGCGAGGTGGAGCCGCCGAACATGATCGCGATGACGCGGCGCCCGTCCCGGCGCGCAGAGGTCATGAGATTGAAACCGGAGGCGCGGGTATAGCCGGTCTTGATGCCATCGACGCCGTCAACCGAGTTCAGAAGCGCGTTGTGGTTTGGATATTTGCGCGAGCCCCACTGGAAGCTGTCGGTCGAGAAATAATGATAATAACCGGCATGATCCTCCAGAAGGCGTTCAGCCAGGATCGCCATGTCCCGGGCTGTGGAGACCTGACGCGCATCCGGAAGGCCCGAGGCATTCCGGAACGTGGTGCGCGACATGCCAAGCGCGTGAGCCTTGGCGGTCATGAGCGTCGCAAAGCGCGATTCCGTCACGCCCAGCCGTTCTGCGATCACGACGGCCACATCATTGGCGGACTTGGTGACAAGGGCGCGGATGGCGTCACGCACTGAAATGGTCGAGCCGGGCGTCAGGCGAAGATTGGAGGGCGGCTGCGAGGCGGCCGCGCGCGAGACCGGCATATCTTCCGAGAGGGTCAGCTCACCGGACTTCAGCGCATCGAAAACCATATAGAGGGTCATCGCCTTGGTCAGGGAGGCAGGATAGCGCGGCTCATCTGCAAAGCGCGCATGGAGGACTTCATTGGTATCTGCATCGACAACGATGGAGGCATATTTCTCTGCATGGGCCACCGGCGACAGCATCAGCGCGATGGCAACCGCACCAAACAGGATTTCACTCATCCTTCTACCGAAGCCGAATTTCATATAATCCTCCCATGATGCGATGGCTGCAGATCCCCCGGCTGCCACCGGGCCTGACCCTAGAGTGCTAGATTTGAGTTATCCAGTCGTTAACCGCCATGCGCGATCGGTTAACCCGAAATTCCCGGCTCGGGCGTAATTTTTGTGCACCGCACAAAAACATGTTGCAAGCGCGAACAGATTCCCCTATGTTAACGGCATAGAAGGAGATTGCTTCATGGCTAAAACTGAAACCACAATGTTCGGCACGTTCGATCCGCAGACCTTCGTCAAGGCATTCCCCTTTGGCGAAATGGGCAAGGACGCAATGTCCGCAAGCACCGAAAGCGCCAAGGCTTCCGTCAAGAGCTTTCAGGACGTCAGCGCCGCTGTCATGCGCCAGGCACAGGACCGCATGAGCATGACCGTCGAGACCGGCAAAACGCTTGCTGGCGCGACCACGATGGAAGAAGCGATGGAAATCCAGTCGGCCTATATGCGCAATGCTGTGAAGGCCCATATGGACGGCCTCAGCGAGCTGGCTGGCATCTACACCACCGCGATGAAAGATTGCTTCGAGCCGTTCGCTGGCTACGCGAAGGAAGCCACGGCGACCACGAAGGAAGCCGCTTCCAAGGCAAAAGCCGCCTGATCTGCCTGCCTCAAAAACAGGCATGACCATTTCAGGAAGGCCGGCTGTGATGACAGCCGGCCTTTTTCGTCGGGCTCTCTGCAGCGCAGCCCGTGCATGCAGCCGGTTCGCGACCTATATTTGAAGCATGAGCCAGTTCACGTCCTTCGAAACGCTCCAGCGGCCTGATACGCCAAATACCTATCTCGTCCTGCCCGGCAATGTTAAATCGCCAAGCGAGGCCGACGAAACCTCCCCTGTTTTCGGCGAATCCCCTGCAGCTTTGTTCAAACGGGTTCAGTCCATGGTATCGGGCCATGACGACTGGAAACTCGGGGAAAGCGATGAAGCTGAGCATCAGCTTGAATTCGTCGCGGTGACCAAGCTGCTGAAGTTCAAGGACGACATTTCGCTCAAGGCCTACCCCGCTTCCGAGGATGGGCAGACCTCTGCCCTTGCCGTCTATTCACGCTCACGCGTCGGAAAGTATGATTTCAACGCCAACCGCAAGCGCGTCCAATCGCTGCTCGCGGAGTTGAAAGGAAATGCGGCAGCCACAGCTTGATCGGGGACAAAGAACGTATCAGGCTTAAAAAGCCAACCAGCAAACCTAAGTCATGACCATGGCCGCAAAAGATTTCAGACCCCTGCTCGCTGACCCGGAAGGCCCTTCCGGCCCAGCCCGCACCGACGACAATGACGGCACGGGCGTCGTCACCGAGACACGGGTCAAAACGAAAAAACCAAGCATGTACCGGGTACTGCTTCTGAATGATGACTACACGCCAATGGAGTTTGTGGTCTTCATTCTGGAGCAATTCTTCAACAAGAGCCCGGAACAGGCGACTCGGATTATGCTGCATGTTCACCAGAAAGGTGTGGGGGTGTGCGGCGTCTATACTTTCGAGGTCGCCGAAACAAAGGTTGCCCAGGTGATGGACCTGGCGCGGCGCAACGAACATCCTCTGCAATGCACGATGGAAAAAGAGGATTAAAGCTAGATGCCCTCACTGACTGACAGTCTCGAAACTGCCCTGGAAAAAGCCCTCAACCTCGCTGGTGAGCGCTCGCATGAATATTCGACGCTCGAACACCTGCTTCTGGCCCTGACTGAAGACACCGATGCGGTGGAAGTGATGACGGCCTGCAAGGTCGACATCCCGCAGCTGCGCCAGTCGCTGACGCAGTATATCGATGACGAGCTGTCCAGCCTTATCACCGACAGCCCGGCCACAGCCGTGCAGCCCACCGCCGCCTTCCAGCGTGTGGTGCAGCGCGCAATCCTCCATGTGGAAAGCTCGGGCCGCGACGAGGTGTCTGGCGCTAACGTCCTCATCTCCATCTTCTCCGAGCGCGAAAGCCATGCCGCCTACTTCCTCCAGGAACAGGACATGACGCGTTATGATGCGGTGAACTTCGTCTCGCATGGCCTCGCTAAATCGCCGGGCATGTCGCGCTCGACAACGCCGCGTGGATCCGAGGAGACCGAACAGCAACAGAAGCCGGGGCCTGCGAAAGAGGCGCTGGAAGCCTATTGCGTGAACCTCAATGAGAAGGCCAAGCAGGGCAAGGTCGATCCGCTGATCGGGCGCGATTTCGAGATCGAGCGCTGTATCGAAGTGCTCTGCCGCCGGTCCAAGAACAATCCGGTTCTTGTGGGCGATCCGGGTGTCGGCAAGACGGCCATCGCCGAAGGCCTCGCCAAGAAGATCGTCGACGGCGAAGTGCCGGAAATTCTCGACGATGCGGTCATCTGGGCCCTTGATATGGGCGCCCTGCTGGCCGGTACGCGCTATCGCGGCGATTTCGAGGAGCGGCTGAAGGCCGTGATGAAGGAAATCAGCGAGCAGGAGAAAGGCATCCTGTTCATCGACGAGATCCATACAGTAATCGGCGCCGGCGCAACGTCCGGCGGCGCGATGGATGCATCCAACCTGCTGAAGCCTGCCCTGCAGAGCGGCGAGGTCCGCTGCATGGGCTCGACGACCTTCAAGGAGTACAAACAGCACTTCGAGAAGGACCGTGCTCTCGCCCGCCGGTTCCGCAAGATCGATGTGGTTGAGCCATCCGTGCCGGACACGATCAAGATCCTCACCGGCCTCAAGCCGACCTTCGAGGACTTTCACGGCATCCGCTATACCAATGACGCGATCAAGACGGCCGTGGAGCTGTCGGCCCGCTACATCACCGACCGCAAGCTGCCGGACAAGGCCATCGATGTGATCGATGAAGCCGGCGCCACGCAGTGGCTCGTGCCGGAAAGCCGCCGCCGCAAACAGATCGGGACAAAGGAGATCGAGGCGGTGATCGCCAAGATCGCACGCATCCCCCCGAAACAGGTCACAAAGGACGACGCGATCGCCCTCAAGAACCTGCAGCCGGACCTCAAGCGTGTGGTCTACGGTCAGGACCAGGCCATCGAGGCGCTGTCTTCTGCGATCAAGCTGTCGCGCGCCGGCCTTCGCGAACCGAACAAGCCAATTGGCTCCTATCTGTTCACCGGCCCGACTGGTGTCGGCAAGACGGAAGTCGCCCGCCAGCTCGCCTCCATCATGGGCGTGGAGCTGCTGCGCTTCGACATGTCGGAATATATGGAGCGCCATACGGTGTCGCGCCTCATCGGTGCGCCTCCCGGCTATGTCGGGTTCGATCAGGGCGGCCTTCTGACCGATGGCGTCATGCAGCATCCGCACTGTGTGCTGCTGCTCGATGAGATCGAGAAGGCCCATCAGGACCTGTTCAACATCCTGCTTCAGGTCATGGACAATGGCTCGCTGACGGATGCAAACGGCCGCAAGGTCGACTTCCGCAATGTGATCCTGATCATGACCACCAATGCCGGTGCGTCGGATGCGGCGAAGAACTCCATCGGCTTTGGCCGTGGCAAGAAGGAAGACGAGCAGGAAGAAGCGCTGAAACGCCTCTTCACGCCGGAATTCCGCAACCGCCTCGACGCGACGATCACATTTGGCGGACTGACGCCGGAGATCATCGAGCGCGTGGTCGAGAAGTTCGTGCTTCAGCTGGAAGTCCAGCTTGCTGACCGCAACGTCACCATCGAGCTCTCAGAGGAGGCGCGTGACTGGCTGGCAGAGCGCGGCTTTGACGAGGAATTCGGGGCCCGTCCGCTGGCCCGTACCATTCAGGAACATGTGAAGAAGCCGATGGCCGAGGAGCTTCTCTTTGGGAAGCTCGCCAAGGGCGGCGCCGTGAAGATCACGGTGGACATGGAAGACCCCGAAAAGCTCGCCTTCGAATACATCGAGGACAAGAGCAAGAAGTCCAAGTCGAAGAAGAAAAAGCCGGGCAAGCCTGAAGAGGTCGAATAGGCCCGAAGCCTTAGACAACCGATTGAGCCCTCGCCAGCGCGCGAGGGCTTTTTCTATATTGTGGGAACGGGTCTGATCCCAGAAGCCGGATGGCTTACCAGACCATCGCCTCTTTCAGCTTGGCATGAAGCGCTGGGGGAATTTCGTCGGCCTTGCCGTCACGCCGGATATCCAGCGGGGCCTCATCCGGTTTGAGGTAGCGCCAGCCCTGGAAAGGGCGTTTGGGGGTCGGCTCGACCAGCGTCAGCTTCGGGTCCAGCACAAGCTCGCACGCCTTGCGGCCATTGCGGTCCTCTATGACGCGAATGTCTGCAAAAGGCTGGCGGACCTGTATGATGCCCTTGATGACCCAGTAGATCGAGCCGCCATCAAGCAGCTCGTCGATCCGTTTGGGGACCATGCGCGTCTGATGAACGGGCTGCTTGCGCGTCCGCATCACGCGCTTTTGCCACGCTTCAAGGTCGCCGATCTCTTCGGCGCCCACGCAGAGTTTGACCATGTTCAGGCTCACGCCCATGAATTTAATGGGCAGACACAGCGAGGCCAGTCCCGACCTGCCTTAAAAGCAGCAATCGGCTCACCAGCCGGCGGAGGCTAGATTTCCTCAAGCTCGACGAGCATCACACCTTCGGCAACCTGTTCCCCCACTTCGGCGCCCACTGCCTTCACGACCCCGTCGCGGGGTGCTTTCAGGCTGTGCTCCATCTTCATGGCTTCCATCACGGCGAGCGTTTGGTCTCTGGAAACCTCATCGCCCGGCTGGACACGAAGGTCGATGACCTTGCCCGGCATGGGGGCCGAGACCTTGTCGCCGCCTGCAATGGCTTCGGCTTCGGCCTCATAATCCGGGATGTCGACGAGTACCGTGTCGCCATCGATGCCCACGGCGAAGCTGTGATCGGTAATGGAGACCGCCGGCATGATGACGGGCGCCTCGGCCGGGTCTGGCGTGATCTCGGCAATCTCACCATCCAGTTTAAGGCGCATGGACCGGCGCGCCGGCGCGTTCATCCGCCAGCCATCCCTGCGATCAAACGGGCCATCATCGCCAGGCCTCATCAGCGCATGTGCGACGAGGCGCCCGGCGGCCTCACGCGTGTCGAGCTTTGGCTGGGTCAGCGCATCGATCTCATCGGCGATCCAGTTCACATGATGCTCACCGGAGCGGAAGACCGGATGGTCGAGGCAGCGTTTCAGAAAGCCGATATTGCTGGGAATGCCGGCCACGATACTCTCGCCGAGACTATCGGCCAGCGCATCGACAGCACTCTCGCGGTCCCAGCCTTTCACGATGGCTTTCGCAATCATGGAATCGTAGACCGCTGGCACGGTATCGCCTGCGCCAAAGCCGCTATCGAGCCGGTAGAGGATGAGATCATCCTCCAGACTGCCCTCCGGCGCACCGGCGCTGCTTTCCGACAAACGCTCCACATCGCCCAGGCTGAACGCATAGAGCCGCCCTGCCCCGGGCCGGAAATTGTCGGCCGGGTCCTCAGCACAGATGCGGGCCTCGATTGCGTGTCCGTTCAGCGGGATATCGCCCTGTTCCAGCGGCAGTTTTTCGCCTGAAGCAACACGCAGCTGCCATTCAACAAGGTCTGTACCGGTGATGAGTTCCGTCACGGGATGCTCAACCTGGAGGCGGGTATTCATCTCAAGGAAGAAAAAGGTGTCCTTCGCTAGGGGGCGGGTGCCATCGACGATGAATTCGACGGTGCCAGCCCCCTGGTAGCCAACCGCTTTCGCCAGGCTGACGGCTGCGCCGGTCATGGCGGCACGCACATCCTCGGGCATGCCGGGCGCGGGGGCTTCCTCAACCACTTTCTGCCGGCGGCGCTGCAAGGAACAGTCACGCTCATAGAGATGGACGGCGCCTCCATGGCTGTCACCGAAGACCTGAACCTCGATATGGCGTGGCCGCTCGACGAGTTTTTCCAGCATCACACGGCCATCGCCGAAAGAGGATTTTGCTTCGCGCACGGCGCTTTCCAGTTCGCCGGCGAGGTCTTCGCGTCTCGACACCAGACGGATACCACGCCCGCCGCCCCCGGCCACGGCCTTGATCAATAGCGGATAGCCGATCCGCTCGGCTTCCCCTTCCAGCGTGCCGGCATCCTGCGCCTCGCCGCGATAGCCGGGCAAGACCGGCACGCCAGCCTCTTCGGCAATGCGCTTGGCCTCATCCTTGAGCCCCATGGACCGGATCGTCTCAGCCGTCGGCCCAACCCAGATGAGCCCGGCTTTGACAACGGCGTCCGCGAAGTCTGCATTCTCTGACAGGAAGCCATAGCCCGGATGGATGGCCTCGGCGCCAGCCGCCTTCGCAGCGTCAATGATGCGATCGCCTTTCAGGTAGCTTTCAGTGGCCGGGGCGGCGCCAATGTGGACAGCCTCATCCGCCATGGCGACGTGCCGGGCATAGACATCAGCATCGGAATAGACAGCCACCGTGCGCACGCCGAGGCGCTTGCAGGTCTCTATGATCCGGCAGGCAATCTCACCCCGGTTCGCGATCAGCAGGCTGTTCAGCATCTTGTCCTTTCCGGTGCCGGTGGATCAGGGCCACCAGCACGAAACTTATGATCATCAGCAGGTACCAAGAGCCGAATTTTGCCGGAGAGACAAGTTTCCAGGCTGACTCCTGCCCTGGATAGCTCCAGGCCCGCGCAAGTGTTCCAATATTTTCGGCAAACCAGATAAAAAGTGCAACCAGGCCAAAACCGATGATCAGAGGCATGGGCCTGTAGGCCCGGTCAGGCCTGAACCAGACCACACAGCGCCCGTAGATCAGGACGGTCGCGGCGAAGAGGCCATTGCGGATATCCAGCGTAAAATGGTGGGTGAAGAAATTGAGATAGATCGCAGCCGCCAGAAGCGCCTGCAGCCAGAGCGGCGGAAAGCGGTCAAACCGGAAATCGAAAAGCCGCCACACCCGTGCGAGATAGCTGCCGACCGCCGCATACATGAAGCCTGAATAGAGCGGCACACCGCCGATCCGCAGGAAACTGTCTTCGGGGTAGACCCAGCTGCCCGCATGGGTCTTGAACAGCTCCATGATCGTGCCGACGATGTGAAACGCCAGAATGACCCTGGCTTCCTCCAGACTTTCCAGACCCGTGGCGATCAACACGATCTGGATGAGGACTGCTGCGATGACCAGAAAGTCGTAGCGGCTGAGCCAGGCGTCTTCGGGGTAATAGAGGTGAGTGCCCAGCATAAGGGCCAGCAAGAGCCCGCCGAAGATGCAGGCCCAGCCCTGCTTGATGCCGAAACTCAGAAACTCGAACAGCGCTGTCGACCAGGCCCCGCGCACAAGACGCTGCCTGATCCTCTCTCGCCTCGCCGAAAGCCAGTCCTGCCATTGGGTCCATGTCCACATGACAGGCTGTCTCGCTTTTCAACAAGGCACCTGAATGGCGCCTATAAGGTCATCTGTGCACTCAAAAGCCGGTTTTGAGGCGCGTTGCACAGGCCTCTCCCCACCCGATCTATTCAGTCCAGCTGGGCTTGCGCTTTTCAAGGAATGCCGTGAGGCCTTCCTTGCCTTCATCGCTGGCACGGCGGGCCGCGATGCGCTTTGCGGTCTCATGGCTGAGGCCCTGATCGATCTCGACGCCTGCGAAATCCTGGACGAGGCGTTTGCTGTCATGGATGGCACCGGGCGCGGCCTTGCTGGCGAGGTCCGCGAGATATTCCTCCATCTGCAGAAGGCCCTCATCGGTTTCGACGACATATTGAACAAGGCCGATCCGCTCTGCGAAGGCGGCGTCGAAGCTTTCTGCCGAAACGAAAAGCGCCTTCGCCCAGCGCGGCCCGATGGCAGAGATGACAAAGGGACTGATCGTTGCCGGCGTCAGACCAAGGCGCACCTCTGAGAAGCGGAACTTGGTATCCTGCATGGCGACCGCGATATCGCAGGCGGCCACCAGCCCTGCCCCGCCGCCCATGACGGCCCCATGGACCAGCGCCACGGTCATCTGAGGCAGATTGGCAAGCTTGCGCAGCATTTCGGCCAGCTTGTAGGCGTCCTCTTCATTCTCATGGCGGGTATAGTCGGCCGCCGCTTTCATCCATTCCAGATCAGCCCCGGCTGAAAAGCTCGGCCCGTTGCCGCGCAGGATGACCATGCGGATGGTGGTCTGTTCTTCCAGCGTCTCCAGCGCATCGGTCAGCTCATCGATGACAATGGCGTTGAAGGCATTGTGTTTTTCGGGCCGGTCGAGGGTAATGATGGCAATGCCACCCGGCGTCGCATCAAGCGAAATGGTCTGGTAGGCCATTGAGGTCTCCTGTGATCTGGAAGCGAAACTAGGCGCGATTGGCCGTCTTGAAAACGCCTGTCAGCTGTCGCGCGCAGCCTGCCGGTAATGGCTGTCTTTGCGCAGGGCCGGTTTCTCCACCAGCCACCAGAGAAGAAAGCTTGCAGCCACAGTCAGAACGGCTGCCGCCGCAAAGCCGATGGAGGGACCAGCGGCGCTGAAGACACCGGCCATAACAATCATCTGAATGATGGGGAAATGCGCGATATAGAGCCCATAGCTGATATCGCCGAACCGAGCTGCATTGAGCACCGGTCCCGGTGCGAATGCCGCCCAGGCGATGAGGCCGGCCAGTCCTGCCGCGCGCAGCGGCTCCAGCCAGGGCAGCCACGAGGCCGCGAAGAGGACGAAACCAACGAGCCCGAACCGGCCGGGACGGGTCTTGACCTGATCCCACATCAGCCAGAGCGCCATGCCGCTGGCAAAGAAAGCCATCTGTCCGGGTAGCTGGCGGGCGATCTGGGGGCCATAGGCATTGAGCATCCCCGCCACACCGTCCCCCTCCAGAATGGCCGGGACCAGCAGCCGCCACGCTTCGCCCGCGACATAGAGGACAAGAAGCACTACCCAACCCCCTCTGCCGGCCAAACGCATCAGGGCGGCAATGACCGGCAAGGCCAGATAGAACATCACCTCGATCTTGAGGGTCCAGAGCGCGCCATTGACCTCCTCAAAGCGCTGGCCCTGAAACAGCCCTGGCAGCTCGGGCGACAGAAAGTTCAGGAAGACGAGATTGGCGCCGAGATAATGGGCGATCTGAGCCAGAGCGCCCGGCCCGGCAATAATGAGGCTAACCAGTGCAGGCAGGAGGATGATAACGGCATAGGCGGGATACAACCTGCGGACCCGTTTACCCGCATAATCCGCCAGATCATCCGCCCGCGCCAGAGACCCGAAGACAAGCGCGCCGGACACAATGAAGAAGCCTTCGATGCAGAGCTCGGCAAGGTGGGAGAGCACGTTCTCAAGATCAGAAAGCGGTGCGATCGCCGACAGGGCCACGGCGTGGAAAACGGCGACACCGCCGGCAAAGAGCAGACGCAGCAGATCGAAACGGTTGGTGGCCAGCGCCTCGCCTCCAGTCAGGTGCAACAAGGCCTGACCGGGTGACATGGCTTCCGTCTGCTTGCAAGGAAAACAGGAGGGAGAAAACCCGCTTATTCAGCCCTTTGGCCGAGCAGATCTATTTTCCGAAACCATTTTTGCCGTGCCTCATCACCCGCCTGTTCAACGCCGCCAAGGATGGTGTGGCGAACCGGTTTGAACCCCGATATCCCGAACAGGCCCCGCTCCAGTGCTTTCAGGGCGCCGGCATCAAAAACCAGACTGTAGACCGGCCCCGGCATGCCCATGGTGATTATGGTCCGGGCCGATTTGCCTTTCATCATCTGCTTCGGCCAGTTTCGTGAACTGTTGGCCGCCGCAAGAAAGAAGTTCCCGCACGCCGCCAGCTCCAGAAAGGCTTTCGCCCTGGCCGGCATATTGCCAAGCCATAGGGGAAAGACCAGGCAGACATGATCGGCCCGCGCAATCTTCTCACGTTCCGACAGGACCGGCTCGGGAGGCGCTATCTCGAAATCGCTGACCTTTTCGAGAAAACCGAATTCGAGTTGCGCAAGATCGATACGCTCGATGTCATGCCCCGCCTTTCGCGCGCCTTGTTCGTAGGCATCAGCCAGCGCATGACAGAGGTGGTCGGCCGCATCGGGATGTGCATCGATCAGGCAGATACGGGTCACGGCGAACGATCTCCTTGAAGGGAAGACCATTGTGCGCAGACGTCTTGCGGACCGGAATCCGTATCAGTGCGTATCGGTTACATCCGGAAAACGCCGAAACCCCGCTCACCCAGCGGCGCGTTCAGACTTGCCGCGAGCGAGAGACCGAGGACGCGGCGCGTATCGGCCGGGTCGATGATGCCGTCATCCCAGAGGCGCGCAGTGGAATAGTAGGGGCTGCCTTCCGCCTCATAGGCCTCGCGGATCGGGGCCTTGAAGGCCTCTTCCTCTTCGGCGCTCCAGTCTTCGCCGCGCCGCTCCATGCCATCACGCCGGACGGTCGCAAGCACCGAGGCTGCCTGCTCGCCGCCCATGACGGAGATCCGGGCGTTCGGCCACATGAACAGAAAGCGTGGGGAGTATGCCCGCCCGCACATGCCGTAGTTCCCGGCCCCAAAGCTGCCGCCGGTCACAACGGTAAGCTTGGGCACTGAGGCGGTGGCCACAGCCGTCACCATCTTGGCGCCGTCCTTGGCGATGCCGCCAGCTTCGTATTTCGACCCCACCATGAAGCCGGTGATGTTCTGCAGGAAGATGAGCGGTGTGCGGCGCTGGTCGGCAAGCTCAATGAAATGCGCCGCCTTCTGCGCGCTTTCGGAAAACAGGATGCCATTATTGGCGAGGATCGCGACCGGCATCCCGTAGATATGCGCAAAACCACAGACCAGCGTGTCGCCGTAGAGCTGTTTGAACTCGTGAAACTCGGACCCGTCCACAGTGCGGGCAATGACTTCACGCGCATCATATGGCTCTCGCACGTCGCGCGGGACAAGCCCGTGAAGCTCTCGCGGATTATAAAGCGGCTCGCGCGGCTCAGCGATGCCCACCGTTTCAGGCTTTGGTTGGTGCAGCGTGCGGATGATCGAGCGGACAATGGCGAGTGCGTGCTCATCATTGGCGGCATAGTGGTCAGCCACACCGGACTTACGGGCGTGAACTTCTGCGCCGCCAAGATCCTCCGCGGAGATTTCCTCGCCCGTGGCCGCCTTTACGAGGGGCGGGCCGCCAAGGAAAATCGTGCCCTGCTTGCGCACGATGATGGTCTCATCGGACATCGCCGGGACATAAGCGCCGCCCGCCGTACAGGAGCCCATGACCGACGCGATCTGCGGGATGCCTTTCGCGCTCATCTGGGCCTGATTGTAGAAGATACGCCCGAAATGTTCTCGGTCGGGGAAGACCTCTGCCTGATGCGGCAGGTTCGCGCCGCCGCTGTCGACCAGATAGATACAGGGCAGATGGTTCTGTTCGGCAATCTCCTGCGCGCGCAGATGCTTCTTCACCGTCATCGGGAAGTAGGCCCCGCCCTTCACCGTCGCATCATTGCAGACGATCATGCACTCGCGGCCCTCGACGCGGCCAACACCGGTGATGATGCCGGCGCCGGGGGCGTCATCGTCATACATGCCATTGGCAGCCAGCGCGCCGATCTCGAGAAAAGGCGCGCCAGGATCGAGCAGGCGTTCGACACGCTCGCGCGGCAGGAGTTTGCCGCGTTCTGTATGACGCGTGCGGGCGCGCTCGGAGCCGCCCTTTGCTGCTGTTGCCGTCTTTTCGCGCAGCTCTTCCAGAAGGCCTTCCATGGCCTGCCGGTTCGACGAGAATTTTTCGCCAGACGTGTCGAGCGTGGATTTCAGTACGGGCATTGGCCCTCCCGGAGACTGTTTCTTGCAGACCTATCGCCGGTTGAGGGCAATGTCATCCCGCGGCGGTTATCGCGCTGACATATATCAGCGCCATTAGGCCGCTTCAGAAAGGTCTTTTCACAAGCTTCCCGAGCGAACACACTGGCAGGCAAATGAGTCTCGATATTTCGCCAACACTGAAGTCGATCCCCATTCTCGGGGACGTTCCCAAACGCGCCCTGAAAGCGGCCGGGCGCGAGGCAAAATGGTTTGCGCTGCCGGCCGGCTGGGAATTGTTCAAGGCGGGCGAAATCTCCGACTCTATCTATTTCGTGCTTTCCGGCTCCCTCGGCGCCTTCCAGGCCATGCCGGACGGTCGTTCCGACTTCCTCGGCCATATTCGCGCGGGCGAGCCCGTGGGGGAAATGGCCCTTTTCGAAGGCGCCGTCGATGAGGATGGCGACGGGCTGCCGGACAATGCGCCCCATACGAGCTCGGTCTACGCCTTGCGAGATTCGGAAGTCCTGGAGATTTCACGCAAGGGCTTTGACCGGATCACCAAAGCCGATCCCGACATCCTGTCTTCGATGATCCGTGTGATGTTGATGCGGTTGAGGGAGGGCCGCAAACCCAATCGCCGCAATGCGCCCAAAGTATTTGCCCTGGTCGCGACGTCGCCAACCATCGATCTCGAACTGAGGGCCGAGGCCCTGCAGAAGGCGCTTCAGCGGTTCAATATGAACTGCCGCATCATCGATGAAGCCGAAGGGCGCGACAAACCCACAGGCTATTTCGACGAGCTGGAAGCCAATTACGATATTGTGATGCTGGTGACGTCTGTCGGGGATTCCTCCTGGTTCCGGCTGTCGACCCGTCAGGCCGACCGGGTGTGGGTCTTCGGGCGGGCCGATGCGCGCCCGTCCAACCCTCTCCTGCCCTCACACGACTCGCCGGCCAGCACGCTTCAACTGGTCGACATGATCCTTCTTCATCACAGTTCCCAGCGGCCTGCCTCCCAGCCTGCGGACTGGCTGGACGCATCTGGCGCGGCAAGGCTGTTTCACTGGCATGGTCTCAACACGCCAAGCTGTGAGCGCCTTGCCCGTGTCATGGCCGGGCGCTCAACCGGGGTTATCCTGTCGGGGGGCGGAGCGCGGGCCTATGCCCATATCGGCGTCGTCCGTGCCCTGCGGGAAGCTGAGATTCCCATCGACTTTGCGGGCGGGGCATCCATGGGGGCGGTCGTGGCCGCCTGTGTCGCCATGGGCTGGCCGGATGACGAGATCGAAAGGCGTATCCGCAAGGCTTTCGTGGAATCCAACCCCCTCGGCGACTACAATCTGCCGGTCATTTCCCTCATTCGCGGCAAACGCGTGAACCGGCGGCTGGAAGAGCATTTCGGCGATGTGGATATCGACGATCTGCACATTCCCTTCTTTGCCGTCTCTACCAATCTCACCGATGGGACCTACCGCGTTCACCGGCGCGGGCAGCTGCGCACAGCGCTTCGCGCGACGATCTCCCTTCCGGGGATTCTGCCACCGGTCGTGCATAATGGAGAAGTGCTGGTCGATGGTGCCGTGCTCAACAATTTCCCCACGGATGTGATGCGCGAACTGCATCGGGGCGTCGTCATCGGGTCGGACGTCGCCCGTGCACCGGAAGGCCTCAAGGCCGAGGATTTCGTCAATCCGCCCGGCTTCTTTGAATGGGTATGGAAACACGGCTTTTCATCGGCCCCGCCCATCGCAGGCCTGCTCATGCGGTCAGCTACGTTGAAGGTGAATCCCAGCGCAGGCCGTGCCCTCGTGGACATGCTGATCTTGCCGGAGCTGCGGGACATCGAACTGCGTGACTGGACCGCTTTCGAGGAGGCGGTCGAAGCGGGCTACACCGCCGCCCAGAAGGCGATTGCCAAAGGCTCGCTGACCGAATTCTGCTACGGACCGGGGAGCGCCGCCAGACCCAAGGGCGTGGATCTGCACGAGGTCTGACGGCGTCTGACCGGGGCATGTCAGGTCTAGGCGGCCGCGTCCCAGTCCGGTGCCCAGCTCGGGTTGATCAGGCGTTCATGATTGGCCTTGAGCGCCGTGATGCGGCCCATCTCCTGCGGCGAGAGCTCAAAATCGTGCACATCATTGTTCTGGCGAAGATGCTCCGGTGAAGAAGAGCGGGGAATCGTGATGATGCCTGGCTGCTGGGCGAACCAGCGGATCGCGACCTGCGCCGCGCTCTTGCCATGCGCCTCGCCGATCTCTTTCAGCACGTCGCTCTCAAACACCTTGCCCTGGGCAAGCGGCGAGAACGCCGTGACGGAGGTCCCAATACCATGGGCCGCTTCCAGCACCGCCGTCTGGTCGATGAAGGGGTGATATTCGATCTGGTTTGTCAGGATCGGAGCCTCCGACAATTTCACCGCCTGCCCAAGCAGATCGACGGTGAAATTGGATACACCAATGTGTTTTGTGAGGCCCTTCTTGCGGACATCATTGAGGGCCCCGATGGTCTCTTCAAGTGGGACATCCTTGTTTGGCCAGTGAAGAAGGATGAGGTCGGCATAGTCTGTCCCGAGCCGATCAACGCTTTTCTCGACCGACTCCTGCAGGTCGCCATCCTTGAATTCCGACATCCACACCTTGGTGGTCACCCAGAGGTCCTCGCGCGGAAGCTGGGCATCCTTGATGCCACGGCCAACGGCTTTCTCGTTTTCATAGGCCTGCGCCGTATCGATCATCCGGTAACCGGCCTCAATCGCCTTGGAGACGCACTCATGTGCGGTGTCGTCCTTCAGTTTCCAGGTGCCGAAACCGATGACCGGAATGTCGACGCCGAAATGCTTTGTTGTGAGGGTCATTTTCATCCTTTTATGTTGGTGCGCTAAGCTTCACAGTCAGAAACGAAAAGGCCGCTTCGCAAGTTCCGGTCTCAATGCCGCGTTGCGGTGGGCAGAGCAGGAGACCCGACATGTCGAACAGCGCCTCGTCCGGTGAGGGCAAACTTGGTCCGGTATCGGTGTTTGCACTTGCGGCGGGCGGCATGGTGGGTGGCGGGATCTACGTTGCACTCGGCGTCGTCGTGAAGGCCGCCGGCCAGTGGGCCTGGCTGTCCTTTCTTCTCGCCGGCCTTGTCGCTGTCTCATCGGCGTTCAGCTATGCCCGTCTTTCGGTGGATGCGGGCCGGTCAGGCGGGGCATTTGAGTTTCTGGAAGAAATGGACCGTGAAGGGCTCGCCGGCACGCTGTCCTGGCTCCTTCTGGGCGGCTATGTCCTGACAATTGCACTCTATGCCTATGCGTTCGGCCAGTATGTGGCCAATGCCTTCGGGGGCGGTGAATGGCTCAAGCGGGGCCTTGCCATCGCGGCCATGGGCGGGCTCACCGGTCTTAATCTTCTGGGTCTGGGCAAGATGACGCGCGTCGAAATCGTGATCGTCGTCGCCAATCTTTCAGCGCTTGTCGCGCTTGCCGTATTCGGTCTGTTTCAGTGGGCGCCGGAGCAACTGACGGCAGGTATCGAGGCACGGCCGGTTTCAGCGTCTCTCATCGGGGCAGCGGCCATCTTTGTCTCATATGAAGGCTTCCAGCTGCTGACATATGAGTATGAGGAAATCCGCAAGGCAAAGACCCGCTTCGTCCCGCTGCTCGTCGGATCTGCGCTTACCGTGGTCGCGATCTATGTGGCCGTCGCGCTCGGCGCCACAATGCTTGCAGGCGCCTCCACTGTGGTCGAGCGGAAAGACGTCGCCCTCGCCGTCGCCGCGCGCGAAGCGTGGGGCCCTGCCGGCCTTGTCCTCCTGACCATTGCTGCAGGCTTTGCGACCTCTGCCGCCATCAATTCAACGCTTTACTCCTCCGCCAACCTTGCCAAGCGCGTGTCCGAGGACAATGAACTGCCCAGCCTGTTCGCAAGGACCAACGGGCAAGGCACGCCCTACGCGTCGATCATCGGCTTCGGCCTGGTGGCAGGCATTCTGTCCGTGACAGGATCGCTGTCAGACCTGGTGGAGGCGGCAAGCCTCGTCTTTCTCGCGACATTCCTGACCGTGAACCTGATCTGCATCCGGAAGCTGGGGCGGTTTTGGTACATACCACTGACGGGCATTGCGCTCGGGCTTCTTCTGGGTGTGATCCTTGTCTGGCGCCTCGCCCACAATGCGCCCATCAGCCTCGGCATCGTCATCTCTCTTGGTCTTGTCGCCTATTTCGTCCGGCCATTCCTGCTGAAGCGGCTGCGTCAGTCCTGATTGAGGCCAAGCTCGCGCTGGCGGCGCTTCGAAAGGCCCAGCGAGACCAGCCGGTAGCTTTCAAGCAGATAGTCTTTCAGCGCCTCATCATCGACGGCCTCTTCGCTGAAGCGCTGGATCCACTTCATGCCGCGCGAAGCAAGATGAGGCGCCCCCTGGCACCCCGGCTGTTCTTTCAGAATATCAAAGGCAAGCTCGGAGACCTTGAAACTGCAGCGAAATCCGCCCTGCTTGTCATCGCCGGCGATCGCGAACACCTTGCCGTCCACCTTCCAGACATGGCTGCCGCCCCACTGAACGACATGGCTGGTATGGGCAAGGGTTTCGCAGAATGCGTTATAGGTCTTGATGTCCAACCGGCCCCTCCCTGCGGCGGGTTAAATCCTCAGGCCGCCTCCAGCAGGACCACAGCGAAGAGGCCGTCCTCATCGGTCCATTTGCGGGTCAGCGTCCAGCCTGCATTTTCCGCCATTCCGGCAAAACGGTCGAGCGCAATCTTGCGGGAGTTCTCTGTATGGATCGTCTCGCCCTCCGCAAAACTGAACTCGCGGCCGGCCACCGTCACCGTCTGATCCTTCAGGCTGCGAAGGTGCATCTCGATCCGGCTATCCTCACTGTTCCAGCGCGCTTCATGCTTGAAGGCGGACACGTCGAAGCTGCCCTCCAGCTCCCGGTTGATGCGTTCCAGCAGGTTGAGATTGAAGTCCGCGGTCACACCCCCGGCATCGTCATAGGCCGGAATAAGGATGTCAGGCGATTTGGGCTGATCGAGGCCGATGATGAAACAGGCCTCGTCGCCGAGATCCTCGCGCGTAGTCTTGAGAAAGCGGTCAATCTCCCGGTCGAGCAAATTGCCCATGGTCGAGCCGGGAAAGAAACCGGCCCGGCGGCGCCCACCTTCAGGAAGACTTGCGCCGAGATTGGAGGCCATGAAATCGGACGCGACTGGATAGATGTCCAGGTCGGGATAGAAGGCTCTCAGCTCGTTGGCTGACGCTTCGAGATGTTCAGACGAGATGTCTACCGGCACAAAGGCTCGGGGCGCCTCAAGCGCGTCCAGGAGAATGCGCACCTTCATCAGGCTGCCCGCACCATATTCGACAATCACCGCATCTGGGCCGATGGCGTTCGCCATGTCCCGCGCCTGCCCGGTCAGGATTTTCAGCTCGGTGCGCGTGGGATAATATTCGTCAAGCTCGGTAATCTCGTCGAACAGCTGCGAGCCACGGGCATCGTAAAGCCAGCGGCTGGGGATCGCCTTACGGCGCGCCGACAATCCGGCGAGCACATCGTCGAGAAAGGGGTTTGTGGCTTCGCCGTCCATCATGCGTCCTTTGCGAGTCTTACGCCGCAGAACTGCCAGCGTTTATCGGGGTGAAAGAAATTCCGGTATGTCGGGCGAATATGGCCTGCAGGTGTAACGCACGAGCCGCCCCGCAGGACCATCTGCCCGCTCATGAACTTGCCATTATATTCGCCGACAGCGCCCTCGGGCGCTCTGAAGCCCGGATAGGGGAGAAAAGCGCTGCGCGTCCATTCCCAGACATCGCCGAACATGCCGGCAAGCCCGTCCGCACTCTGCGGCGCCGGGCTGAGCCGGCCTGTGCCGGCATCATTGCCGTTCACGGGCAGACCACTCGCCGCGAGTTCCCATTCCGCTTCACTGGGCAGGCGGGCCCCGGCCCAGCTGGCATAGGCGTCGGCTTCATACTGGCTCACATGGCAGACGGGCGCCTCGGGATCCACCGGCTGCGCACCGCGCAACGTCATGGTCCACCATTCGCCGTCGCGTCTGTGCCAGTAGAGCGGCGCTTGCCAGCCCTGCGCCTGGCGGGCGGCCCAGCCATCCGACAGCCAGAACCGTGTCTGGTCATAGCCGCCATCCTCGATGAAGGAGATCCATTCGCCATTCGTCACCGTGCGGCTGGCAAGCTCGAAGGGATAGACATAGGTCTGGTGGCGCGGCGCTTCGCAATCATAATGAAACCCCTCCCCCTCGTGCCCCATGTGTATCAGGCCGGCTTCGAAACGGTGCCAGGTGAGCGGGGTAGCCGGTGCGGTCATCGCGCGCGGCTCTGACGGCCTGAAAGCGGGTTTCAGCGGGTTCTGTGCGAACAGGTGCAGGATATCGGTCAGGAACAGCTCCTGATGCTGCTGCTCATGATGGATGCCCAGCGTGACCAGCTCCGCGACTGCAGGCTCCACATCCGTGCCAAGCAGCTCTTCCATCGCAGCATCCACATGCGCCCTGAAAGCCAGGACGTGGTCAAGCGAGGGCCGTGTCAGCATGCCCCGGCGCGGGCGTGGATGGCGCTCGCCTACGGCATCGTAATAGGAATTGAAAAGATACTCGAAAGCCGGATCGAATTCCTCATAGCCGGCAAGGTGCGGCTTCAGGATAAAACACTCAAAGAACCAGGTCACATGGGCCAGATGCCATTTTGCCGGGCTTGCATCCTCCATGGACTGCACCGTTGCATCGGCGTCCGATAGCCCCTCGGCCAGAGCGCGCGAATAAGCACGCATCTCCTGAAAATCTGCGAGCATACGGGCCAGATTATTCGGCGCGCTTGATGGGCGGGCTGAAAGCATGTGGCATCCTTTAATTGGCGTCTCTGGGCATGGCTAACTTGATGAGACAACTATAGCGCGTGCTGGACACGACAATGCGTCCAGACGGAAGTCATCGGGCAATTGCAGCATCCATTTGTCAAATCGAGCACAATCCGCAATGGAATCAGCGCCTTCAACGCCTCGTTAAGTAAAGTCGGACATTCATGAAATTAAGGACAGAATGACCGGCAGGCACACCAACCGATGGACCCTGAACTTGCAGATCTACTACCGCTGTTCATCAGCGAGGTTGTGCCCGTCCGCAATGAGGACGGTGCCATTGTCGATCTTGAATGGGTCTACGCCAACAGGCTGATGAATGAAGCTCTGGTTGGCGACGGCCAGTCCATTGTTGGAAGACGTGTCTTCGAATTCGACCCTGAATACCGCACGGCGCGTAACACGCGCGAAATCCTGGACGTGATCCGGAGCGGGCAGCCAGTCACCTTCATGACCGATGAGGGCCGGGCAGCAAAAAAGGTCGGACGGGTCATCAAGACGACACTCACCCCGACACGGCGCGGCGTCCTGTGCTGCTCACACGAGGTCACCGAACTTGCCAAGGCGCGCGACAAGGCCATCGGCGAGGCAGAGCGTCTGAAACTCGCCTGCGACCACGCCCTGCACGCCATCCTGCTGAGCGATCACAATGGGACTGTGACCTATGTGAACAGCGCCCTGGAGGAACTTCTGGGCTGTCGCTCAAGCGATCTTGTGGGACACAATTGCCGCAAGCTGCTCGGCCGGCCTTCCCTGCCTGCAGAAGAGGAACTCCTGAAGGAGGTCGCGAGAAATGGCTCCTTCAAAAATGTTCATGAATGCGAACTTGTATCGGCGGCGGGAGAGACAATCCTGACATCGATTGCGATCAACAGCGCCTTTCTCGCTGGCCAGACCGAGCCGGTGCATATCGCGCATATTCAGGATATCCGGCCGGAGCGCCGCCGCGTGGCAGAGCTCAATGATGCGCTGGGACGCGCAGAAGAGGCGACGCGGCTGAAGTCGCAGTTTCTGGCCAATATGAGCCATGAAATCCGCACGCCTCTCAACGGCGTTCTGGGCATGGCGCAGATCCTCGCCCAGGATAGCCTTACCGACGTGCAGGCCGAAAACGTGTCCATCATCCTCGAGTCCGGACGCGCCCTGATGTCATTGCTGAATGACGTTCTGGATCTTTCCAAGATCGAGGCAGGCAAGTTCGAACTTTCACCGCATCCGATCGACGTGCGCCAGAAGCTCAACAGTATTTTCCGACTGCATAAGCCGTCGGCCGAGGAAAAAGACCTCTCCTTTCGCCTTTTCATCGATGACAGCGTCCCGGCCTACCTGATTCTGGACTGCATTCGTCTGCGCCAATGCGTGAGCAACCTGATTTCCAACGCAATCAAGTTCACGGCACGCGGCGAAGTGCTGATTGCCGTCAAAGCGGACCCGCGTTCGCACGGCTATTCAGACCTGACCGTACATGTGTCGGATACAGGCTGCGGCATTCCAGAAGACAAGGTCGACCATATCTTCGCGTCCTTCTCCCAAGCCGATGGATCCATCACACGCAAATTCGGCGGGACAGGGCTCGGCCTCTCGATCAGCCAGAGCCTCGCGCGCCTCATGGGCGGCGATATCACCGTGGTGAGCGAAGCTGAGCGCGGATCGGTATTTACGCTGCGGATTCCGGCAGAAATTGCAGAGTACAAAGGCCGGGAGGCAGCTTCACCGAACGCATCCTTCAGTTCAGGAGGAAACGAGCAAAAGCCTGACAGGTCGTTCGCCCACAAGTCCGCGATCTAGCCCGTCTCCCCGAAAAGCTCGCGGCCGATGAGCCAGCGGCGGATTTCCGACGTCCCTGCCCCGATTTCGTACAGTTTGGCATCGCGCAGCAGGCGGCCCGTGGGATATTCGTTGATATAGCCATTGCCGCCCAGCAGCTGGATCGCGTCGAGGGCGATCTTGGTGGCGAGCTCTGCGGCATAGAGAATGGCGCCGGCCGCATCCTTGCGCGCCGTCTCGCCGCGGTCACAGGCCTTGGCAACAGTGTAGACATAGGCCTTGGCGGCGTTCATCTGAACATACATGTCGGCAAGCTTGCCCTGCACCAACTGGAATTCGCCAATCGACTGGCCGAACTGTTTGCGGTCGTGAACATAGGGCAGGACGACATCCATACAGGCCTGCATGATACCCGTCGGGCCTGCGGCGAGGACCGCGCGTTCATAGTCGAGACCGCTCATCAGGACTTCGACGCCGCCGTTCAGCGGGCCCATGATGTTCTCTTCGGGCACTTCACAGTCTTCAAAGACCAGCTCACCAGTCTCCGAGCCGCGCATACCCAGCTTGTCGAGCTTCTGGGCGACGGAGAAGCCTTTCATGCCGCGTTCAATGATGAAGGCTGTGATGCCGCGCGACTTCTTCTCAGGCTCGGTCTTGGCATAGACGATCAGCGTGTCGGCATCCGGTGAATTGGTGATCCACATCTTCGAGCCGTTGAGGATGTAGCGATCACCCTTCTTCTCGGCTTTCAGCTTCATTGAGACAACGTCAGATCCTGCGCCGCTTTCGGACATGGCGAGGCCGCCCAGATGCTCACCCGTGACAAGCTTTTCCAGGTAGCGCTTCTTCTGGTCGTCATTGCCCCAGCGGCGAAGCTGGTTCACGCAAAGATTGGAGTGCGCACCATAGGACAGGCCAACAGAGGCAGAGGCGCGTGAAATCTCTTCCATCGCGACAACATGTTCGAGATAGCCCAGCCCGGTGCCGCCCCATTCTTCCTCAACGGTGATGCCAAGCAGCCCCAGCTCGCCCATCTTGGGCAGGAGGTGACGGGGAAAGACGTCCGTGCGGTCAATCTCGGCAGCCAGGGGAGCGATCTGATCGGCGGCAAAACTTTTCACGGTTTCACGGATCATGTCGGCGGTTTCGCCGAGATCGAAGTTCAGTGTGGGATATGTGTTCGGGATCATGGCTGGGATTTAGCCATGATTGCCCCGAAAGCCAATGGCGCGAATGGTATCCGCGGCTCAGCCTTCCTGTTTGCCGCCCATGAGCGCCTTGATGCAGTAATAGGCCATGACAATGCAGATCAGGCCGCCCAGCAGCATCAGGAAAGGTGGAAGGTAGGCCATCATCTCGGTCTGTTCGGCCTGCTCCATTCCGAACCAGCCGAACTCGGCCGAGCCGCCATAGGTAAAGAGGCCTGCGCCGACGAGTGCCAGGATGGCGAACAGCAGGGTTTCCAGCGGCCCTTCGCGCACTTCATCCTCTTCGTCGCGTCCTTCAGACAGCCAAACGTCGGACGGGCGCAGATCATCAATCAGGATGCGGCCGCGTTCGTCACGGTTTTCATTGTCGTCTTCGTCTTCAAGCGAGGCAGCGCTCAGCGGCTCAAGATCGACATCGAAATCTGCATCCGTTTCGAGGTCTTCAGCCTCGCTGGCATCAGCGTCTGCGGCCGTGGAAGTCTCGTCTTCGGTCTCGCTGGCAGCGGCGGCTTCCTCATCGGAAGAGGCAACGGCTTCAGCCGTCTCAGCTTCGATTGAGCCCTCTTCCTGCTCGTCTTCACTTGCCTGCTGATGGACCGGCGGCACCACCAGATCGAAAGGCGAGGATGCGCGGTGGGCTTCATCGTCTTCTTCATCGGCAGGTGTTGCGGTTTCTGCTTGGCCCGCCTCTTCAGCCTCGCTGGTGTCCATCTCGTCAGCATCATTGTCAGCGCTGATCGTGAAGGCCTGCTGACCATCCTCTTCTTCGGAGACCGGCTCTGCTTCAGCTTCAGCCTCGACCTCGGCTTCTGCCTCGACCACAGCGTCTTCTTCTATCGCTTCTTCGGTCTGGAGGTGGCCGGCCAGATTGCCCTTGGGCGCGGTGTCGATAGCCAGGGCGGAAACGGCGGCGCGGATGTCGTCAACACTCTTGTCTTCACCGTCGGACGGATAATCATAAGCACCCTCGCCATGCTCGGCGAGGATCTCATTGGCTTCTTCCTCACCGAGGATGCGCGTCAGCCTGTCCTTGACGTGGCGGGCAGCGGCCTCGGTGGAGATTTCTTCATCGATCTGGTCATTCGCGGGCAAGCCCGGCGCCTGGAAGGCAGCCATCTGGACCTGCTTGCGGTAGCGCTCGGTCTCTTCAATATCGACGATGGGCCGGAACTGGCTGCTGGAGGCGTGCGGGACAGGACCTTCGGTCTTCAGGAAAAGTGCCTTTTCGTCTGCGCGCCGGCGCACCAGAGGGTCGACGACCATGTCACGCTGGCCAACCCGCGCCTTGCGCCAGCTTTCCATCGCCCAGGCCGCCTTCAGCTTGTTACCGGCATTGATATGCGCCAGCACGTCGGACGCCTCGAATTGCGACAGGCCGATATTGAACGAGAAGGAAACGAGCGCATCGAACTCATTCTGTGAAACAGGCACAAGCAGCAGCTTGTTCAGCGCTTCCTCAATGGGGGGCAGGTCAAATTCCGAAAGGATGGCTTCGGCTTCGGCCTCGGTAATGGTCAGGCCCTCGCGCGCGGCCTTGGTGTGACCAAAGCCGATCACCCAGCGGCCATCCGGCAGCTGACGCGAATCCGGGCGGAAGCCCTCATATGCCTTGATGAGCCTCAGTCCAGCGTCGGATGTTCGAAGTTCTGACACAGTAAATGCTCCAAACCGATACAGTCAGACCCGACGCTGCAAGTCGCAGGCCGCATGGTGCCCAGCCAGCCCCGCCCGGCTTCAGAGCAGGATCAGTGTCGCCAGCCCGAGGAAGCTGAAGAAAGCCATAATATCGGTTAGCGTCAGAACAAAGACCGAAGACGCAACCGCCGGGTCGGCACCCACACGTTTCAGTGCGAGTGGCACAACAATGCCGGAAAAGCCTGCCCAGATGAAGGTGGCAAACATGGCGACAGCTATGGTGAAACTAAGCTGGGAACTCTGGAACCAGACAAAGGCGATGATGGCAACGCCAATCGCGAAAATGATTCCATTTGCAAGACCGGTGAGCGTCTCGCGCAGGATTGCGCGCCGGCCCGCATCGCCTTCCATTTCCCGTTCCGCGATGGCACGCACGGCGACCGCAAGGCCCTGACTGCCGGCGTTCCCGCCCAGCGCGGCGACGACCGGCATCAGGATCGCCAGCTGGACGATCTGGTCCAGCGTGCCCTCAAACAGCGAGATGATGCCCGAGGCGATGAAGGCGGTCACAAGATTGACGGCGAGCCAGGGCGCGCGGGATTTCACCGAATCGAGCACTGTGTCGGACCCGTCGGCGGCGTTCACACCTGAGAGCGCCAGAAGGTCTTCAGTGTTCTCTTCCTGGATGACATCGACGACATCGTCGACGGTCAGCATCCCGATCAGCCGGCCGGCCGGGTCGGTCACGGGCGCTGAAGCGAGCGAGTATTTCTGGAACTGATAGGCGGCGTCTTCCTGGTCCATATCGACCGTAATGGTCGATTCCACTTCCTGCATGATGTCCGACAGGTTCACATCGCGCGCAGAGCGCAGCAGCGTGGCAAGCGGCACCTCGCCCTTCAGCTTGTGAGCCGGGTCAATCACATAGACTTCGAAGAACTCCGCCGGCAGGTCGTCGGCATTCTCCCGCGCATGATCGATTGTGTGACCTACCGTCCAGAATTCGGGCGCCGCGAAATATTCGCGCTGCATGAGACGGCCGGCCGTCTCTTCGCCATACGCAAAGCCCTGCTCCAGCGAGGCCCTGTCCTCCGGCGCCAGCTCTTCCAGGATGCGCTCACGCCGGTCATCCTCAAGGTCCTCCAGAATGGTGGTGACATCATCGGAATCAAGTTCGCCCAGAACGGCGGCAACCGCCTCATCCGGCAGGACTTCGACAGCTTCCTCGCGGTACTCGTCGCGAAGCTCGATGATGATATTGGTCGGAAGCTGGCCGCCGAGCAGATCGACACAGGCGGCAAAGTCATCGCTGGACAGCTGTTCCAACAGGTCGGCGGCGTCGGCTGGGTGCAGCCGGTTCAGCAGGCGCGAAAGCCAGCGCGTATCGCGGTCCCAGACCGCCTCGCGCACATCGGGCACATAATCCATATGCGCTTCGCGGACGGGTTCGTCGGATATATCTGTCTGGGATGATTGCGGCAGGTCGGACATGAGGGCCCCCTCCTTCGTTACGGACGGCAAGGGCGTCCGACTGCCTGCTTCCCTAGGGATGGTGCGGTCGAGAGGACTCGAACCTCCACGGATTGCTCCACAGCGACCTCAACGCTGCGCGTCTACCAGTTCCGCCACGACCGCACTGGATCCCTTCGGGAAGTCCGCGCGGTATAAGTGCGCAAACTGGCTTTGTGAAGCCCTCCTTGCACCTCTATATGCGGCGAATGACAGATTTTCCTGTAGTTGAATGGGCCGTCAGCGATACGCCGGTCGATTATGAGGCCGCCCTGGCCTTTATGGAGCGCCGGGTGCGCGCCATTCGTGACGAGGGCGCGCCCGAGCTTGTCTGGCTGCTTGAGCACCCGCCCCTCTATACGGCCGGCACGAGCGCCAGGCCTGAGGACCTCAAGGACGCGAATCGCTTTCCCGTCCATGAGGCGAGCCGCGGCGGCCAGTACACCTATCACGGCCCCGGCCAGCGGGTCGCCTATGTCATGCTGGACGTGGCAGAACGCGGCAAGGATGTGCGGGACTTTGTGGCGAAGCTCGAAGCCTGGGTCATTGCCGCGCTTGGCGAATTCAATGTGAGGGGCGAAGTGCGCGACGGCCGGGTCGGCGTCTGGGTCGACCGCTCACAACCGGGCACGCCGCCGCGCGAGGACAAGATCGCCGCGATCGGGCTTCGCCTGAAACGCTGGGTCAGCTTTCACGGCATCAGCCTCAATGTGGAGCCGGACCTCTCCCACTTTGAGGGAATCACGCCCTGCGGCATCTCGCAGGAAGGTTTCGGTGTCACCAGCCTCGTCGATCTGGGCCTGCCGGTGACGATGACGGACGCCGATGTCGCCTTGAAAAAGGCGTTCAGCGAGATTTTCCTGTCAGAGCTTGAAAACGTTCCGGCGCCCTTGCGCGATTACGAACCTTAGAATCGGGCGCGCTCGTCGACCTGCCCCTCGCTGCCCGGATAGGCACCAAAAAAGGGAACCCGCGCGACCCACATAAGGCTCCAGATCGCAATCAGAGCGCTGAGCGGGATCATGAAATACTGGATCATCGGGGCGGCCGCCTTGAGGACATAGCCTGTCTTGGGGGGGAGGGGCTGGTCCAGATTCATGCCGCCATGAGCGCCCGGAGGACCGCCACGTCGTTGCTGGGGCTGCTCGCCGCCTTTCTCTGCAGCGGCGGCCTCTGCCTTTTCACGCTCTTCGCGCTGGCGCTCACGAAAGGCCTCCGGATCGGTGAGGTAATCCTGGCGCATCTCAAACTTCTTGTCGTACTCAGCCGCTTTCGACATCGCTGTGGTGGCGAAGAAAGCAGCCCCCAGCAACAATGGCAAAAGAGGAAGAATGGCCCAGAGCGGCGACTTGCCCGCATCGTTGAGACGGCGCGAATGAATCACATAGGACAGAAGCGTCGTCACAACGAAGACGATCGGGGTGGCATACGTCCCGAACAGCGAGACGCCCTCTCCATCGCCGCCTGCGAGATTGAGAACGAGCGCAATAGTGAAAGGCACGATGATGATGAGCGACTGCAGGCTGAACAACAGCGTCCAGGCCCGCGTGAAATGCAGGCGCGGCGACTCGCCAGTCGGGTCGAACAGGGTTTCGAACCAGTTCATGTGCCCCGGCAGCTCACGCGCATCGGTCAGCCAGGGGCGCTTGGGGTCGAGAACAGTCTCAGTCGTTTGTGACATTCTGTGCGGCTTTCGCGTCTTATCGATAAACGCTTATAACCAGCAATTCGAATTTATCAATAAACGATAATAATATTTCGCAGCGCCAAGCCTAGGCGGCGCTTTCAGGAACGGGTCCGTGACTGTTGTCACGCGGTTCGGTTGGCAGCCCGCCGACGATCAGGGCCGCCAGGCCCGCATTGACCACATAGGAGATGACAACCAGCGGAAACAGCATGTCCATGAGCCGCTGCGACGCGTCGGCGAGCTGGGCTTCATTCGCGTTCGCCCAGCTTTCCATCATGGCTTCGATCAGCGCGCTTCCCTCGCTGCCGAGGAAAAGGCCGCCAAACAGGCCGAACAGCATCATGAACACAAACATCTTGCCGACCCAGACGGCGACGATCCACCAGCCGGTGGTGCCCGCGTCGTGGAAGCGTTTGGCGAAGATGCAGATGTTCGCATAGACCAGCCCGAGCGTGATCATCATGGTGATGAGACCAAGCAGCCCGCCCATGGCACCGGCCAGCTTGATCTCCACGCCGCGCTTGATGACCGCAACGACGGTGACCACGATCAGGCCCTGCCAGAAACGGTTTCTGGCGATCCGCCCTTTCGGGTTGAACAGAAGCTCTGTCATCGCCTGCTGGCCAGACTGCGCCATGATTGCCCTTCGGCCCTGCCCTATTCGAACTCGACCATGACCTCATCGGCCGCGACACTGTCACCGGCGCCGACATTGATGGTCTTCACGGTCCCGGTGGCTTCGGCCCGAATGATGTTCTGCATCTTCATCGCCTCCACGATACAGACCGCTTCGCCTTCCTCAACCTCCTGGCCGACTTCAACGTCGATGGAGACCACAAGACCCGGCATAGGCGAGATGACGAGCTTGGACGTATCCGGTTTCGGCTTCTCGGGCAGACGCTCCAGCATCTTTGCCGTGAGCGGCGTGCAGACAAGCGCGCGTACCGAAACACCGCGATGGCGCAGCAGATAGCCTTCGGTCTTGTCGGCAAACTTTACCGCAAAGGATTCGCCATCAATCGTTCCTTCCAGCAGGTGCGTGCCCGGCTTCCAGTCGGTCTCGAGTGTGTGAACCTTGCCCTCGATGGTGATCTTCGCACTGTCATCGCCAAGCTCCAGCTCAATCGGCTGCTGGTGCTTGTCCAGAATGACGACCCACTCCTTGCGCGCCTCTGCCGGCTCACTCATCCGCCCTGAAATCTTCTCGGCGCGGCGCGCGAAAACGCCGTGCACATAGGCGGCCGTGACCGTCAGATAGAGGCGCTGCTTGTCCGTCGGCTCCACGCCATCAAAGCCTTCGGGGAACTCGTCCTTGATATAGGCTGTCGTGATGTCGCCCGAGCGGAAGCGCTTTTCGTCCATCACGGCGGCAACGAACGGAATGTTGTCCTGGATGCCTTCGATGTGGAAACGGTCCAGCGCGGAAGCCTGCGTGTCCAGCGCCGTGTCACGGTCCTTGCCGTGGGTCACCAGCTTGGCGATCATCGGGTCGTAGAACATCGAAATCTCGTCGCCCTCGCGGACACCGGAATCCATCCGCACCGTGCCCTCGCCCAGCTCACCTTCGCCCGGCGGGTGGAAGCGGCGCAGGCGGCCGATGGAGGGCAGGAATTTACGGTAAGGGTCTTCGGCATAGACACGGCTCTCGACCGCCCAGCCATTGATCTTGAGGTCTTCCTGCTTGATGGCGAGCTTCTCGCCATAGGCGACCCGCAGCATCTGCTCGACCAGATCGACACCCGTGATCATCTCGGTCACCGGATGCTCGACCTGGAGGCGGGTGTTCATCTCCAGGAAGTAGAAGCTCTTGTCGACACCCGAAGCGACGAATTCCACCGTGCCCGCGCTGTCATAGTCCACGGCCTTCGCGAGCGCGACAGCCTGCTCCCCCATCTTCTTGCGCGTCGCCTCATCCAGAAGCGGGCTCGGTGCTTCCTCGATGACTTTCTGGTTACGGCGCTGGATCGAGCATTCGCGCTCGAACAGATAGATACAGTTGCCATGCTTGTCGCCCATGACCTGGATCTCGACATGGCGCGGCTGCTCGATGAATTTCTCGATGAAGATCCGGTCATCGCCGAACGAGGCTTTCGCTTCGGCTTTCACTGCCGGGAAGCCTTCCTGGACTTCCTTGTCATTATAGGCAACGCGGATGCCCTTGCCGCCGCCACCGGCTGACGCCTTGATCATGACAGGGTAGCCGATGTCGCCAGAGACCTTCACGGCTTCTTCAGTCGATTCAATCAGGCCCATATGGCCGGGCACGGTACTCACGCCTGCTTCGGCGGCGAGGTTCTTGGAACTGATCTTGTCGCCCATCGCCTCGATGGCATGCGGATTGGGGCCGATGAAGACGATCTTCTCTTTCTCAAGCCGCTTGGCGAATTCAGGGTTCTCGGAAAGAAAGCCAAAGCCCGGATGGATCGCTTCGGCGCCGGTCTGCTTCACGGCGTCCACGATCTTGTCCATGACAAGATAGGACTCGGCAGCAGGCGGCGGGCCGATATGCACGGTCTCATCGGCCATTTCGACCGCCATGGAATTGGCATCGGCATCTGAATAGACGACGACCGTCTTGATGCCCATCCGCTTGCAGGTCTTGATCACGCGGACAGCAATCTCGCCGCGATTGGCGATCAGGATTTTCTTGAACATGGACTGCCCCCTGAATCAGCAGTGGATTGTGTTGGAAGGCATGGCTTATAGCCCGCCGGGCGGCGTGTCCATGACGTCTCCTAACGTCAGCCTCTGCCAATAATGCTGCAGTGCCCACTGCAGGTTGACTGCGCCTTCAGGCCGGCATGGCCAGCCCGTCCTCCTTCAGCGCTTCCGACAGGCCGCGTGCAAATGCGGGCGCTTCCTCATTTAGCAGCTCCACCAGACGCTGTTCTGCCGCACTCACGGATCTGTCCCAGCCCAGCCGTTTCAGGAACCATTGCTCCTCCTCCCGGGTCACGCGGGCCCCACCACGCCTGGCGATCTCAGCCGCATGATGGCGCGCGCGCGCAGCAGACGCCTCACTATAGCTGATCCTGTCGAACCACGTCCCGCTTGTGAAGGCGTCCGCCATACGACCCAGGAATCCGGCAATATTCGTATCCATGTCCTTCATCCACGCCTCCCGGGTGAGCGCACATTCCTCGCTTGATGGGTCGGGATGGGCGGCCGAGAGGAGATGATTGATGATGGCCTTGGCAAAGACATTGTCCCAGCTCTTGGCATTTAACACATCTGCAATAGCGTCATTCGTGCGAAAAAGGACATTCGCTTCATGGCGCGTGATCGAGACGGCGCCGTCACCAGCGGGCGCGTGGAGAATACGACGCATCCGCTCTGCCATCGCTTCATCCGCATGACCGTTTTCGATGATCCGGCGCGAAATGGCGTCCAGACAGAAATCAGAAAGCGATTGGGGGGCGCCCTCCGAGTATCGGAGCACGGCGAGCATCAGGTCGATCTCGCCTTCTGAAGGGGCCTTGTCCGAAACGCCGATCTGCGAGATGAGCCATTCGGTTTCCTCGTCGGTGACCCAGCCGATGGGATCTTCGCGCTCGATCAGGAAATCCTTGATCGCCTCGACAAACCGGTCGGTCCACATCGGGCCCGGCTCGTCCAGCTTGGCATTCAGACGAAAGAGCGCTTCGGCCTCGGAACGTTCGACGATCCCGTTGCGGTAAACGTGCTGAACAATACGGCCAGCTTCATTGCGGCTAAGGTCACCGAGCTGAGCGATCTGCGCCATCCGGATCTGAAATGCTTGCGACATGGCCCCTCGCCCTCTGGTCTGGCAGAGGGGAAGGTTTCACAAATCCGTTTCGATCACGTTAGCACGCCAGAGAGCCAGGCTGCCCGGCCTAGCGCATCCGCAGGAATTTGGAAAAGAGATAGAGAAGGTCGCGCGGCATATCCGGATTGAGAAGGGCATCGATAGATTCGTCCTGACGCACCACCATGGCCGAAGACCCTTCATTGTCGTCCACCCGGTGATAGTTCATCGACCAGTCTGGAAAGGCCCGCTTCTCGACAGGTTCGCCAATAATCTGGGCGACGCCAAAATGGCGCTCATCGGCCACGATCCGATCATAGATGTCGACCACTTCGCGCCGCTCACCCTCGAGCGCCTGCATGAAGGAGCGTCCATTGTGGGCAAGGAAGCCTGTAATGTAACGCTCATCATTGTTCGACTGGGAGACATTCAGGATGTTGTCTATATCGTCTTCCTTCAGGGACTCGGCAGCCGTACTCACATAGACCAGACGGTACATCGTTTCACCCACTCCGCAATTCTTGATCGCTCAGATTGACCGACGCCAGCCACTCTATCGGCGCGTCAGCCTTATCTGACTTTGGTTCATTTTCTTTTCCGAACATACCAGCTTTCAGGTATCTTAGATATATTGAAGTGTGATTTCTGTGGGTTGCAGGCAAGTCCGAGGTTATAGGATAGGCGGTTTTCCGGTGGGACGCAGATTTCTGTTCAGCGTTGATCAGAAACCATGCGCCCTCCCGCCCGAAAGCTCTTGCGAGCAATGCGAGGCGGAGACTGGCGCGCCGGAATTGCAACCAATGACGCCCGATGCATCTTATATCTGTCAATTGCGTCGAGGAGCTGCGTCATGACATCTGCAAAACGCCTTTTTCATTCTCCGGCCGGGGGGCTGTCCGCGGGAGTCCTGTTCATTCTCACAGCCTGCGCCCAGCCGGTACAGTCCGACGAGGAGGCTGGCGTGGAGACGGCACCCGCGAGCGAGATGGCCGAGCCGCAACAGGCCGAGACATCGGAGCCAGCCGATCCGAATAGCAAGGCTTCTGCGGAACCTGACCCGCGTGACGATGCTGCCAGCATAATGGGCGACTGGTCCTTGATCTCGGAGGGACGCGGAATGGCCGGTATAGAGCTCTCAGGGCAGCCCCGCATGGCCAGCGGCGACGTTTCGATTGCCGGGGACTGGCCCTTCGCGACACGGGCACCGGTCCGCTGGCTCTATCTCGCCCCGGACACTCTGACGCTTGTGGATGAGGGCGCAAACATCGTCTGGCAGGGCCGGCGCGCAGGCGAGGGTTTTTCCGGCCATATGGAAGGTGGGGCGCCGCGCGCGGCGCTCGTGCGCGAATAGCAAAATCCCCCCTCTTCTCCTTTCCGATTACGCGCTTGACTAACGACAGGGAAAGGCGCGCAGGCTTCCTTCATGCTGACCGGGTGGCACCTTAAAGATCACCGGGCGGCGTGCCGGAGGAAACAATTTGCCCAGACTGAAACAGGCCGGCCGGGAAGCCGGAAACCCGTTCGCCAACCGTATTTTCGACCTTTTGTTCGAAGATCGCGACCCGATTGAAAGTCCCGGCACCGCAACAGGGACACCGGGAAACTGGTGGACCGTCTTCAACATCGTGCCCGACGCCTTCAAACACACGACCGAAGGCTTCCAGTTTTACCGCTCCAAGGACCGGAAACTTGATCCGAAGTTGCGTGAGCTGGGCCAGACACGGGCGGGCTATGCGGTCGGCTCGCAATTTGTCTTTTCCCAGCATTGCAAGGCGAGCCGCGATGTCGGTCTGACAGAGGCGCAAATCGAAGCGATCCCAAACTGGCAGGTTGCCGACTGCTACGACCCGCTCGAGCGTGCGGTCCTGGCCTATACGGACGCGCTTGTGCTGGAGCGCGGGCGAGTGAGCGATGGCATTTTCAACGGGCTCAAGGCCGGGCTTTCCGACGAAGAGATCCTGGAGCTGACCTACACGACCTGCACCTATATGATGCACGCCATAATGAGCCGTGCCCTGCGGCTTGAATATGACGATGTGGACGAGCGTGTTGTCGAAGTGCCCGCTCCGGCAGGTGACAGCGCCGACGTGATGTCCATGGTCGATGAAAAAGATAAAGGGGAGGAAAAATAATGGCGTATCATCATCTCGCACTTGCGGCGAAAGACATGAAGGCGACCCATGACTTCTATGAAGGCATCATGGGGTTTGAACTGGTGAAAGTGGAGGTCGCGCCGATCCAGTCCGGGGGATGGGGCAAGCACTTCTTCTACCGGATGGACGGCGACGATTCCAAATTCATCGCCTTCTGGGAGCTTCACGACACCGTCGATCAGGAGACCCACATCCATGATCTCAACAAGGCGGCAAACCTGCCCCCACTGACCAATCATTACTCCTTCTCCGTTTCCAGCAAGGAAGAACTCGGATCCTGGCGGAAGAAATGGCAGGCCGCGGGCCTCAACGTCTTCGAGATCGACCATAATTGGTGCCATTCCATCTATACGACCGATCCGAGCGGCAATGCGGTGGAATTCTGCCTGACCACCGGCAGCTTCGATGAGGCCGACCGGGAGCGGGCACTTGCCGCGCTGGAAGAGACCGAGTTCAACCCCTCTCCGCCCCCGGCCCTTATAAAGTTCTGGGAGCCGGAGCCGGCCTGACCGCCTAGCCGTTCTTCAACACCGCGCGCAGCCACGGCCCGTAACCGGACCCGCCAAGCATGGCGAGCTGCTGCTCTGCCGATACCTTGTTGATCGGGATTTGCGGCTTGGCAGCCGGATGGACCGGCTTTCTCAGCGGGCGCTGGCCGGCCGGCATCGCGATGATTTCCGCAATCGCGCGCGGCACATCCATCGGGTCCGTGTTCCCCCCGCCATTGCTCGCTTCGCCCATACCGGCTGTGAGCTGAGGATAGGCCTCGATAAGGCTATCGCGGCTGCGCGTCTTGAGCGCGGCGGACCGGTCGGCCGCATTCTGCCAGATCTCGGTCGGATAGCCGCCCGGCTGGATGATGGTGACATCAATCCCCTTCTCCACCGTCTCATAGGCCAGCTGCTCGCTGAGTGCTTCCAGCGCAAATTTGGTGGGCGAATACTGCCCGAGGCCCGGAATGATGAGGCGGCCGAGCTGCGACGTCACATTGAAAATCTGTCCGCGGCCAGCCTCCCGCATGGCCGGAAGCGCGGCGCGGATCATACGCTGGGCGCCGAAGACATTCGTGTCGAACATCAGCTTCGTCGCCTCAAGGTCCTGCACTTCGATGGGCCCCGACATGGCTATACCGGCATTGTTGATTAGTACGTCCAGCGTCCCGCCAGCGGCCGCTTCTGCCTCTGCCACACCCGCTTCGACCTGTTCATCCGACGTGACGTCGATCTCGATCACGGTGATATCGAGGCCTTCATCCTCGGCGAGGGCACGCAGCTCATCGGCTTCCGGACGCGGCAGGTTGCGCATCGTGGCAAAGACCTTTGCGCCGAGACGCGCATAGTGTTCGGCCCCGAGCCGGCCAAAACCTGAGGACGTCCCTGTGATCAGGACCGATTTTCCGGTCAGCCCTGCCCCTGCGGACCGGCCTGAGCCTGCTGACTGCGCGGCCGCAGATGCAGACGACATGGCAAGGGCGGCGGCACCGGCCCCCATCAGGAGCTGGCGGCGGCTGGGCGATACAGGACTGGACATGAGGACACCTCCGATTGCGTGCGATGACCGGTAATGTAGAGGGGGCGCGCGACTTGTCGAATGGCACCGGTTTGCTGCTTTCCCCTTCACCTATGCACTCTCGCAATAGGTGACATCGCAGGCTTGCGTGAAACCGGTTCTGCCCAAGCGCGTTCTCAATCTGCGTCATGAGCGAAACGCAACGACGCGTTGTAAGCAAGAATTGTCGTGCAACCGCACAAGGAGAACCCGAATGACGCCCGCCCTGAACAAGACACCCCGCAACCTGCGCACCCGGCTCGTCGCCGGTGTGTTCGCCGTCACCGGCGCCCTCGCCGCCGCGCCAGTTGCCCAGGCCGCAAATGAAGATCATGACGCCACCCAGATCGTCACGACCACCGCCGACCAGACCATTGAGGCGCTGAACGACCAGGTCATTTCCGATGAGGAAGCAGACCGCATCCTGACCAATGTGGACCTCGACGCTGTGGCGAAATTCACGCTTGGCAACAAGTGGCCGGACCTCAGCGCCGACCAGCAGGCCCGCTACACAGAAGCCTTCCAGACCTTTGCCCGCAACCAGATGAAAGAACACCTGTCCGGACTTTCGGGCGCAGATTTCCGCGTGACGGATGTCATTCCGCGCGGTGAAAACGATGCCATCGTGGTCAGCCAGGTTAGAACCTCCGACAATTCCCAGCCGCAGGAGATGAGCTGGCGCGTGGTTGCCAATGGCAGCTGGCACATCGTCGACATCCAGGCACAGGACATCTGGTTCGCCATTGAGCAACGTGCTCAGTTCCAGGCCATTCTGGACCGCAACAATGGCGACATCGAAGCCCTCATCACTGAGATTTCGAGCTAAGACTACTCCGTCCTGAAGACAGGCGGACAAAAAAAGCCCCGGCGAGATTTCGCCGGGGCTTTTGATTGGGAGAAACCTGTTTCGGGTTTACTCGATCGGGGCATTGGTGTCGTCACCGACACCGCCCGAGGCTTCGCCCGCAACGCCAAAGCCGCGATCACGCATCAGCGCATTGGTATCGGGCTGACGGCCACGGAACTTCTCATAGGCTTCAGACGGCGGGATCGTGTTGCCGACCGAGAGGATCCACTTGCCGAAGGCATCGGCCGTTTCGCGGTCATAGGGCCCGCCTGCTTCTTCAAAGGCTTCCCACGCATCGGCACTGAACGTGTCGGCCCAGAGATAGGCATAATAGCCGGCCGCATAGCCCTCACCGGAGAAGATATGCGCAAATTGCGGCATGCGATGGCGCATCGGAAGCTCTTCCGGCATGCCAAGCTCTTCCAGCGTCTCGCGCTCAAACGCGTCCGGATCGAAATCCTCGAAGTCCGTCATCATGTGAAGCTTCATGTCGACGAGGGCACTGGCGAGATACTCGGTCGTATCGAAGCCCTGCCGCGCATTGGCGGCGCGTTCGATCTTGTCGACCAGCTCCTGCGGGATGGGCTCGCCGGTGTCGACATGAAGCGCATAGTTCTCCAGCACTTCACGCGTTGGCAGCCAGTTCTCGTGAACCTGGCTCGGGAACTCCACATAGTCGCGCGGCACAGCCGTACCGGCGAGTGTCGGATAGGTGACGTTCGAGCTGAGGCCGTGCAGGGCGTGACCGAATTCGTGGAACAGCGTTGAGGCATCGTCCCAGGAAATCAGGACAGGCTCGCCCTCGGCGCCCTTCACGAAGTTGGAGTTGTTGGACACGATCGGCGTGGTGAAGCCGTCGAGATTGTCCTGCGTGCGATAGGCATTCATCCAGGCGCCGGACCGCTTGCCGGTACGGGCATACGGGTCGAAATACCAGAGGCCAAGATGCTCGCCGTCGCGGGTCACGTCCCAGACACGGACATCTTCGTGGAAGACGGGCACGTCGGTGACCTGCTCGAATTCCATCCCGTAAAGCTCGCCAGCCATCCAGAACATGCCTTCACGCAAATTCTCGAGCTGGAGGTACTGCTTCACTTCCTCGGAGTCGAAGTCGTACTCGGCCTGACGGACCTTTTCGGCATAGTAGCGATAGTCCCAGGGCTCGATGGTGATATCGGCCCCTTCCTCATCGGCCACCGCCTGCATTGCGGCGACTTCCTCATCGACCTTGGCGATAGCCGCCGGCCAGACCTTCATCATCAGGTCCATCGCCGCCTGCGGATTGCCCGCCACAGCCTTTTCGATCGAGCGGTCAGCGAAGCTTTCATAGCCGAGGATCTTCGAGCGCTCGGCCCGCAGCGGCATGATCTTGGCGATGATGTCATTATTGTCGTACTCGCCGCCATTGTCGCCGCGCGCATAATAGGTGCGCCAGACCTTCTCGCGCAGGGCGCGGTCGTCGGAATAGGTCAGGAACGGGTCCATGGAGGAGCGGGTGTTGAGAATGGCGTATTCGCCGCCTTCATTGTCGCGGCTCTCTGCCGCCGATTTCGCCGCGTTCACGACAGAATCCGGAAGCCCTGCCAGATCATCCTCGCTGAGCCAGGTGACGTAGGATTCCTCGTCATGCAGGAGGTTGTTGGAGAAGGTCGTGTAGAGCGTTGCCAGCTCCTGATTGATCTCCGCCACACGGGCTTTCTCGTCTTCATCAAGGGCGGCGCCCGCGCTGACGAAATCGGTATAATAGTCCCAGACGAGGCGCTGCTGTTCAGCCGTCAGGTCGTCATAGGCATCGCCATTATAGATCGCGTCGATCCGCTCGAAGAGCGCCCCGTTCTGATAGATCGCATCCTGGAAGGCGGCGAGTTTCGGGGCCACTTCGCGCTGGACTGCCTGAACCTCCGGCCCGTTCAGGCCCGATGCCCAGATGCCATAGACGGCAAGCGCACGGTCAAGCTCGCCGGCGCCCTGCTCAAGCGGAAGGATCGTATTGTCGAAGGTCGCGGCTGCGTCCTGCGCGGTGATGGCGTCGATCTCGGCGCGCGCGCTTTCCATGGCCTGCTCCAGCGCGGGCTGGAACATGGACACCTCAACCTTGTCGAAGGGCGGCACGCCGCCATAGGGGCCGGTCCATTCGGCCAGCAGGACTTGCGGGTCGCCTGCTTCGGCGGTGGTTTCGCCATCGGCCTCGGTCATATCGGTCTCGGCAGATTCATCCTGCGCAAAGGCGGGCGCCATTGCTGTCAGTGTCAGCGCGGAGGCGCCTGCGAACAATAAGGTCTTCAGATTCACGTTTATCATCACTCCAGTTTTGATAAGCCCGGCCCGAAAAGAGGCGGGCCGAAAAAGTCATTTCAATTGCAATTAACCCGTGTTCTAGCATTCGCCCGCCGGGGACGTCCAATCCATCGCAGGGGTTGAGGGATGACAATTCGGTAAGGAAGGCGCCGGAGCCGCGCCAGAAACCTAGTGGCCGTGGGACCCGTGAGGGCCTTCATCCCCGGCTGCTGTGCCATGGCTTGCCCAGGTGGAATACCCCTCATCGCCGAACAGGACGACGTCATAGGCATCGACCCGGCCGCCCATCTCCATACCGGGCGAGCCGGCCGGCATACCCGGCACAGAGAGACCGCGCGCAGAGGGCATCTCGGCCAGCAGGCGGCGGATATCGCTGGCCGGGACATGGCCCTCGACCGCATAGCCATTGACCTCACCGGTATGGCAGCTGCGAAGCTCATCGGGCACGCCAAGCTCGCTGCGGATGGGGGTGAGGTCCTCATGCTCCTCGATGACGACGGTAAAGCCGTTCTCTTCAAGGTGTTCGGCCCATTTCGCGCAGCAGCCGCACCAGGGCGTCTTGTGGACCGTCATGGTCTGGGCATGGGCCGGCGCGGAAAACAGGGTCCAGCCGGTAAAGACGGCGCCAGCGAGAACGAGGCTGGCAAGGATGGAGGCGAGGAATTTCGGCATGGGGCTGGACCTTTATGCGGGATGGCACTCTGTCCTGCAGCATAGCGGCCCCTGCCCTGCCCGTCACCAGCGAGCCCCATGACCGCCTCCAGCACGGGCGGCGCCAGACGGGGCTTCCCGCTGACGCTCATGAGATTGAGACTGGAGAAATGCGCACCCCTAGGGTGGGGCGAGCGGTCTTGCGGGTTCAGAAGTGGCCAGTGCAAGGACGGTGCTGCGGCAGTGCATGGGCGGTGCACCCCCGGTGCATGCACGGTGTTTTGCCGGGTCTGCGCGAACGCTGGCAAAAGCGGCGCCCGGGGCGAGGCGTTGCCATGGGGCGCGCGGGGCGAGACCGGTCCAGTCCGCGCCCACGCTCCCGCGCTCGCCCTCTGGCTTTCCGGCAACCCGAAGCTTGATGACGATCCGTCCGTTGGCCAGGACCCCGATCCCCAGCATGCCGATGGGATTGGCCGCGCGATAGGCGCGGTAATAGCGCTCGAACGCCCAGACCTCGATCAGGAAAAGCGGCCAGGTCCAGACTGGCAGCTTTGCAAGGGTTTCGAGGATCCACGCGCGCGTCAGCATGGCCGGGAGTATGGGCGTGGTCTGGCGGGGTGGGACAGATTGCCTGAGATTTTATCCGGCAAGCTGCCCCGCCCCCCTATCGCGGCGCCCGTCTTCTGACGGCTGCGAGCGCGACCACCGCCGCCCCCGGCAGCTTGAAACGCTGCAGGCACGCGACCCCGGCAAAGATCAGCACGACGGCCGCGCCGGTCGCCGGTGTGATGTCCTCTCCTGCCAGGACGACGCCGATGAACAGGGCGACGATGGGCGGAAGATAGGTCACGCTGGAGGCGGTGACGGCGCCAAGCCGGTCGATCAGATAGTAGTACGCGATATAGGCAAACCCTGTCCCGCAGAGGCCAAGCCCGAGGACCAGACCGACACTCGCCCGTCTATCCCCCAGAAGCGCCTCAATGCCGGACCTGTCCGTGAAGAGCAGGAGGAAGAGAAGGCCGAGGCCGATCTGATAGGTCGTCAGGGCCGCCGCGGGCAGGCGGAGCGGGGTGACGAAGCGCCTTGCATAGACAAAGGAGCTTCCCACGCTGAGCGCGCCGCCGATCATCCAGGCGACACCAAGCGGCGCGATCTGGCCATCCGAAGACCAGGGCGCGGCGATGAGGATGATCCCGCCGAGGCCGAGAAGGATCCCCACCACCTGGCGCGCGCCGATGGTTTCCTCCTTCAGGAAAATCCAGGCGCACAGGAAGGTGAAGAGCGGGATCGCCCCGCCCAGCATGCCGGCCACGCCAGACGGCAAAAGCGCCGTGCCAGCGGCGAAGGCGTAGTAATAGACCGCAGTGGCAAGCAGCGCCATGACCACGAAATGGTGGAGATGGCGAAGATGCGACCAGCTGAGCGCCCGGCGCGCCAGCGCGAAAATCAGGACCGGGACAAAGCCGAACAACACCCGCAACAGGGTGATCTGCGCGGGCGTGATGCTCTCAGCCGCCCATTTGACGAAGATAAAATTGCTGCCCCAGACAAGGGCGAGGAGGACGTAAACCGTCGCGGGTAGATATTTCATGATGCGATCAGCGGGCGATCAGGCCGTCATCTCGGGACGGCGGGCCGCGCTGCCTTCTGACAGGGAAAGGCAAAAGCGCGCATCAGGCGGCGACGGCCACCCCATGCCTCATGAAACAGGTTTTAAAGGCAGGAAGACGTCGGCTGATTACGCGGTGAAAGGCGTGACCAGCCCGGCACTTGGCGGATCGATAATGATGTCGAGGCTGATGGCCATGGACGTAACTTCCCGTGGGGTGCGATCTTGCGCTGCCCATACCATGAAAAATGAGATTGCCAAGCGGTGATGTGGGGCGGCTTCTCCCTTCTCCCTTCTCCCTTCTCCCTGGGGAGAAGGGCCGGGGATGAGGGGTCACACCGTCTCAGCAAAGCGGGGTGCGCGCCGTGACGCGCGTTCGCACGGAGCATCACTGCAACGGCAGCGTTTGATACGACGTCTCCACCCCCTCACCCCCTACCCCCTCTCCCAGGGGAGAGGGGAAAAGCGCGCATCTCAAAGTCCCAATGCGTCCGCCACCCGCCCCCAAAGCAGATCCGCGTCCATTGCCTCTTCTGCGCTGAAGCGCACCATCCGCCAGCCCATCGCTTCGATCTCACGCTGGCGGACAGGGTCGCTGAGGGTGATGTCCTCTCGGGCGTGGATGCTCCCGTCAATTTCGATGATAAGCTTCGCGCGGTAGATGGCGAAATCGGCGACATAGGCGCCGATGGGGTATTGGCGTTTGACCGGGAAGCCATACGCGCGCAGCTTGCGGAGCGTCTGCCACGCATGTTGTTCGGGCGTGTTCGCCGTCTGGCGAAGGCGCCGCGCGCGTGCCGTGCTGCGGGGGTCTGACATGCGGGGATGTTGCGCGGCAGTTGAGACAAACGCAACTCCCTTCTCCCTGGGGAAAAGGGCCGGGGATGAGGGGTCACGACGTTTCAACAAAGCGGCGTGTGCGTAGTGACGCGCTATCGCATGGAGCATCACTGCGACGGCAGCGCTTGGTACGATGTCTCCTACCCCTCACCCGTGCTCCGGCGCATCGCAGTGCGATGCTTCACCCTTCGCACCCTCTCCAAGGGGAGAGGGAAAAGCCGCGTATTTTGAGGTGGGGCGCGCCGTCCGATCTGTTCCAGGCGGTCAAAGGCGCTTCGCATCCGTAGGATTTCACTCTTGATCGCACGAAACAGATCGTCAGAGGCTGGCTATGGCCAAACGGCAGGGCCTGCCGTTCGCAGCTCTCAAGCGAAAGAGTACTAGCAGAAAACCCCATTTCGAAAATGTTTGTGGAATGGAAATAATGGCATCGAAATGCCAATCACCGCCGCTGAGCAGCAACGCTGCGGAACGTATCGAACTGCGGCGGATGGCATTCGATTCTGCTATTGGCAGCTACGTAGAAATCCTCGCCGTCCGCTGACTCGAATTGCTCGAACTCGTCCTTGCACCACCGTAGTTGAGTGAGCAAGTGCGAGTCTTGCGGCCCCACGACCTCAAGCACTCCTTTAATAGCAAGAGAAAATTCGATTATTTCATTTCCGAAAATCGTCCGATCTTCTGTTATCGCTATGCTCGTATTGGCGTAGGTCGCATCCAAATTGAACCGCTCCAGGATCATTCTTCCCGAAGTAATCGATTGAATTCTAAAATTCTCTGGTCCGATCTCCGATTTCACAATCCAGACTTCTGGCCATTCAGTCCTCGCCATCGACGTACGCGGTCGTAGCTTAATCGAAAAATATTCGGGTCGACCTTGTACATTCGTTAACCATATATCTGATCCGGACAAACGGACGCTTCCTCCTTCAAATACACAATTATCTATGCTTACTACTTCAGCATCAAAGTGCAATGAAGATCGAATATTTTGACCTTGGCAATCTATGCCAACGTACTCTCTATTTTTAATAGAAATTGGCCTCCCATTTGAATTGAGAACTTCAACAATTTCAGAGAGCCTCGACTGATGCAGGAAATATTCGGAAATTGTATCTTCTTGGTGCGCATAGTTCTGAAGGTATATTTCAGCCTGATGCACCAACGTGTCTTGCTCGCGTGAATCATTCCTAGTGAAAATCCAAATGCAAATGCTGGCCAAAGTGCAAATGGTGCCAACTATTGATATAATGGCCATGAACTTGGCAAAAAATGTCTGCTGAGAAGTTCTTTTACCAGCCAATAGTCTCCGCCCCCTAAAGCGGAATATTATCGTGCTTCTTCCACGGGTTCTCGAGTTCCTTGCCGCGTAGGGTGCGTAGCGCCTTGCAGACGCGGCGGCGGGTGGAGTGCGGCATGATGATGTCGTCGATATAGCCTTTGCGGGCGGCGACATAGGGGTTGGCGAAGTTGTCTTCGTACATCTTGGTGTGCTCGGCGATCTTCTTCTCGTCGCCAATGTCTTTCCTGAAGATGATCTCCACCGCGCCCTTGGCGCCCATCACGGCGATTTCGGCGGTTGGCCAGGCATAGTTCATGTCGCCGCGCAGGTGTTTGGAGCTCATCACGTCATAGGCGCCGCCATAGGCCTTGCGGGTGATGACGGTGACTTTCGGGACGGTGGCTTCGGCATAGGCGAACAATAGCTTCGCGCCATGTTTGATGAGGCCGCCATATTCCTGCTTGGTGCCCGGCATGAAGCCCGGCACGTCCACGAAGGTGACGATCGGGATATTGAAACAGTCGCAGAAGCGCACGAAGCGGGCGGCCTTGCGGCTGGAGTCAATGTCGAGGACGCCGGCGAGGGTCATCGGCTGGTTGGCGACGAAGCCGACGGTGGAGCCTTCCATACGGCCAAAGCCGCAGAGGATGTTGGCGCCGAAATCGGGGCTGATCTCGAAGAAGTCGCCTTCATCAGCGGTCTTCTCGATCAGCTCACGCATGTCATAGGGCGTGTTCGGATTGTCCGGGATGAGCGTGTCGAGGCTTTCTTCCACGCGGTCCGGATCATCGAAGCTTGGGCGTTTCGGGGCTTCCTCGCGGTTCGACAGCGGCAGGAAGTCGATGAGGCGGCGCATCTGGATCAGCGCCTCAATGTCATTGTCGAAGGCGCCGTCGGCAACGCCGGACTTCTTGGCGTGAACGGACGCGCCGCCCAGGCTCTCATGCGTGACTTCCTCATTGGTGACGGTCTTCACCACATCCGGGCCGGTCACATACATGTAGGAGGTGTCCTTCACCATGAAGATGAAGTCGGTCATGGCAGGGCTATAGACGTCGCCGCCCGCGCACGGCCCCATGATGACGGAGATCTGCGGGATGACACCGGAGGAGAGGACGTTTTCCATGAAGATGTCGGCATAGCCCGCGAGGCTGTCGACGCCTTCCTGGATGCGCGCACCGCCCGCATCGAAGATGCCGACGACGGGCGCGCCATTGCGGGCCGCGGCCTTCTGGATCTTCACGATCTTTTCCGACTGGGCCAGCGACAGCGAGCCGCCGAAGACGGTGAAGTCCTTTGAGAAGACATAGACGAGGCGGCCATTGACCGTGCCATAGCCGGTGACGACGCCGTCGCCGGGAATACGCTGCTCTTCCATGCCGAAATCGTGGGAGCGGTGCTCCACGAACATATCGGTTTCCTCAAAGCTGCCCTCATCGAGCAGGAGGGTGATGCGTTCGCGCGCGGTGAGCTTGCCCTTTTCGTGCTGTTTGGCGATGCGGCCTTCGCCGCCGCCCAGGCGGGCTTCCTCACGTTTTGCCTCAAGCGCTTCGATCACATCTTTCATACCGGCAGCCTCTTAATCGGTGAGTCCTTCAAATCTGGCTGTCCTTGTTACTGAATGGGACGGGCGACGCAAGAAAAAGGGCAGGCTGCCCCATGGGCAACCTGCCAGCCTTTCTTCAGTTGTCATTCTGGAGGGGGTATCTGCCGCCTAGTTGCCGGCGCGCCCGCCGCGCAGATTTCCGTCCTTGCCATAGCGGCGCTGGCCGCCCGGGCCGGTGCGGCCCCTGCCCTGATCACTGGAGCTGACCGTGCGCGTCGTGGTGACGGTGCGGGTGACCGGCGTCCTTGTGGTCGTGGACGAGTAGCTGCGATAGCCATTGTGGCCACGGTCCCAGCGGTCATGGTGATCGCCGCGTCCCCTGTCCCAGCGGTCGTCATGATGGCCGTGCCCCCGGCGGCCGCGCTCTGGCAGGCCGGTGATCCGCACCACGCTGCCCTGACGGACCGTGCAGTTCACATCGCGGTAGAATTCGCGCCGGCGGCCTTCGAACTCCACATCATCGAACAGGACGCGGAAGCCGCGCGGGCCGATCTGGTTCACGCGCAGATCATTGTCGATATCGACATCGCGGAAGCCCGCGCGGTAGCCCTCACGCTGGATGGCGGCCGAACACATGCGGACGGCCTGGCGGCGCATCTGGCGGACTTCCCAGGGGCGCTGACCATAGCGGTCATTGTTGTAATAGCGCCCGTCGCGGCCCCGCCAGCGATCATTGCCGACAGAGATATAGAAGGAGGCGTCACCGACGCTGAGGATGGCGCCGGAAAAGGCGGTCTGGGTGCGGTGCGGCGCCTCGTCTGCGAGGGCCGGAGCTGCGGTGAGTGGGAGAGCCGCAAAAGCCAGCGCTGCCACCCGGGTCTTCATGATGCGTTTCATCATGGGTGCAGGAAAACATGGGGCTCCGGAACCCAGGCTGACCGGCGCATTCGGGTTTCGTTCACCCTGTTTTGTTGTTTCTATTCAGACGCTTAGCGCAGAATAAATTTCAGGCGCCATGTGGTCTGGTGCGGCGCCTGAGCTTTTGTTCAGCCTTGTGGGCGCGTCAGGAACAGCCTTCCACATAATCGACCGCTGGCGGCAGGCCGACGCGGTAGGTGGAGATATTCCCGGCTTCATCGGTCTCCATGATGAGCTTTGCGTCGCCCTGAAGCTGGATGATGAGATTGTCGCGGTCCGTGTACTTGTTCGGCTGGCGCTCGATCTCTTGATAGAGGCCCTCAGCGGCCGTGGCGGGCATGCCGACCTCCAGCCCCTGGGCGGTGGCGACACCGGGCGCGCGGATATCGACACGCTGGACGCTGCCATCGACCACCATATAGCCGACATCATAGTTTCCGCGCTGGGGCCCGAGATAGTAGCAGGCCTGCTCCTCGCCCGCCGCGCTGTCGCCCATTTCATGGAGGCCGCTCTCATGGGCCGCTTTCGCCTCTTCCGCGCTCATGCCGAATCTGACGCCGCAGAGGCCGTCCGCACTAATTGTGGTGCAGGAGGTCTGGTCTTCTGCATCGGCTCCGGCAGGCTGGGCCTGTGTGCCGGATGATGGGTCGGTAGCTGGCAGGCCCGGGCCTGCGGGGGCGCCGGTCTCTTCGGGCGGGGTCAGCGGTGCGGGATCGGCGGGTGTGACCGGGTCGCAGGCGGTCAGGAAAAGCGCCGTGGCAGCCGCGCTGCAGGCAAGGTGAAGTCGGTATGTCATGGCAAGCGCCTCCCATTGGCTGGCGCGCAGACATCTGGTTTTCCGGCCCCTTGCCGGGCGCTGCGGCCAGACCAGCCTAACGCGCAATGGCGGCAAACAGTTTCCCGATGGCGTCGGCATCAGCGCGGCGGCGGGCGACGATGTCCATCGCTTCGTCATCCTCGCCCCACTGCTCGATCTGCCAGGTCTCATCGATCCGGGAGAGATCAAATGCGTCGAGCGCATCCAGCTCCCCCTGCTCTACCGCCAGCGCGAGGACGGCGGAGCCATAGAGCGCCATCGCCCAAGTGAGTGCGGTGAGGCGGAGGTCATCGAGGCTGGCGGCATGGGCGCGCGCGGCCTTGAGCGAGGCGTCGGGCTGCGGCGAGGCAATGATGCCTTCGACGGGGACCAGGACGATGTCGAACGACTTGCCGGCCCATTGGCGCCAGTGCCCCCAGCCAGCTTCCTGGCGGGCGCGCAGCTCACTCGGCCCCTCGGCAAGGTGGCAGACAAGATCGGTCTCTGTGTATTTCGCCACCTCGTCCGCCATCGCGTCGCGCGCGCCGGGTGTGCCGTCTATCGAGACGTTGAGCAGGCGGGTGAGCGGCATGGTGGTGGGGTCGATCAGCTCACCCTGCGCGTCCCATTCGGCGGCGATCAAATTGGCGAGCGTTTCGTGCGTGGTGGCGAGGTGGTTCTTCTGCGGGGTGCGCACAGGCTTGCCGTCGAGAAGGATGGCAAAGGTGTCGCCCTCACGCGAAACCGCCGCCTCCTTGTAGAAGCGGCGGGGCAGATTGGGGGTCTGGGGCTTGCGCTCTGTCATGAGGCGACCTCATGCCATGCCCGCGCGATGGGGCAAAGTGGCGGGTGCACCTAGCCTTCGGCGGCGAGCGCCGACTCAGCATGGCGCTGGGGCGAGAGGTCCATCTTGTCGACAACCATGCGGTCTTCACGGTCCATCAGGATGAGCGTCTGGCCGATCCGCACAGTCTTCAGATTGTCCGCCTTGCGGTCGAGCGCGAGCTTTGCGCGCCATTCGAGCGCCAGCGGATACATGGTTTCCGGGAAGGGCTCACCGACAGCGATACGGTCTTCAAGCGCGGTGCGTTCGAAACACAGCTCCTGCGCGGCATAGCCGACTTCGCAGGACCGGTCCGCGATCTGGAAATTGCGGTCGAATACGGCCTGATCGTTCGGGGTGAACTGCGAGGCGATGGTCGCGCTGGATACGCTGGAGTGGGCCGACAAAGCCAGTGCACCGCCACCGATTGCGGCAACTGCAAGTCCCGTCAGGATATGGTCGATGTTGAGTTTCACAGCTTTGCGTCCTTTCGCGTTCTGTCTGCGTTCCGGTTAGAAGCTCAACGCAACGCCCTCAGGATCGATCCACGCTCTCTGCATTTTTTGTCATGTTTATCAGTGCACTAAATAGAAAAAGCCGACCTGGTTTCCAGGCCGGCTTTCCCGTTCAACTGAATGAAAAGTCTTACTCGACTTCTTCCTCGATCTCGTCGCCGGCTTCTTCCATTTCGTCGCCAGCTTCGTCGAGCTCTTCGCCTGCTTCTTCGGCCGGGCCGTCATTGCTGTCGCATGCTGCAACACCACCAATTGCACCCATACCGACGAGAAGCGCGACAATAGACTTTTTCATGAGATTCCCCTTGTTGCTTGAATACTCAGGACAGCAACGTCATTCCCCCGATCCTGTTCCTAAAAGAGTTCATTTTTTTTGCTGGAGCGTCATGGGGCTCGCCAAATCGCCGGCTCGGCCCAATCGGTTTCGATCAAGTCGTGGCCACTGAGCTTCGATCAGCAAGGGCTTGGGCAAACCTATCGAGGGCGAGGTTCAGTGAGCTGTAGTCATGCAGCACTTCATGCGCGCCGGCCGCCTCCAGCTCATCGGCCCGGCCGAAGCCCCAGCTGACGCCCATTGTGTGGATGCCGGCATTGCGCCCCATGGCGATGTCGTGGATCGCATCGCCGATAATCAGCGACTGGTGCGGCTCACAGCCGAGCGCATTCATCGCCTGCTCGACCATGAAGGGATGCGGCTTGCCGGGGCCGTCATCGGCGCACCAGATCGTGTCGAAATACGGCTCCAGCGGATGCATTTCGAAGATGGCGCGGATACCGCGGTGGGACTTGCCGGTCGCCATGGCGATGAGCCAGCCTTCCTCGGCAAGGCGCTTCAGTGTCTCTTCGGCGCCGTCATAGAGCGGCTCGGTAAAGCCCTCCTCAGTGCGCCTTAGGACAAAGGCTTCCCGATAGGCCTGTGTGAGGCCGGGAATGTCATGATAATCGGGCGCGAGCATGCGGCAGGCCTCTTCCAGGCCGAGGCCAACAATCTTGCGGGTCGCTTCATATTCCGGCTCTGGCAGGCCGCATGTGCCAAAGGCCCGGCACATGGCCGTCTGGATGACTTCGCGGCTGTCGACGATGGTGCCATCGATGTCCCAGATGGCGAGTTTGAGGGTGGTCATTCAGTCACTCCTCCAGGCCTTCGCCCATAACCAAGTCGGTCCAGACATCGATATGCCGGCCAGGCCAACACACCCCAAATGCCGGTTCCGGATTCACGAATTCGTCGATCAAATATTCCGCTAGATTCACACCGTAAAATATAATGTCGGTCTGCATGATGGACAGAACAGGATTGTTGGGCTGGCACGGCGCTGCAGGCAAGAATCTGTGGCCAAAAATGGGAAGAAGCGGCGGCCAGAGAGCAAAATCGGCTTTGGCGATGGTGATCGCATCAGCCGAGGACGCAGGCCTATTTCCCCATCTTCGCATCCAGAAACCGTCATCGATATCGAACGCGATTCCTTCCCAAACCCGATTTATCTTCTGTCGATAGAGTTGAATCGAAAAGTCAGACCACGGGAAAAACACACTGTCTGGATCGTCCAAATTTAGAAGGAAATATCTGAAATCCGGCGGAATGGAGAAGCCGAGATCGCGCTCTGCACTTTCGATGGTGGCTATTGACACTCCCCCCCGGCCAAACCGAGGCGGGCGTTTGCCCTCTGGCCATGCAGCTAGATTAAGCTGACGGAATAGATCAGACCCTAGTTCTCGCAAGCAAGCCCCTAAAGAAATAGCTCCAGCGGATCCTTCCCCGCTTCGGCCTCAAGGAAGCCGAGCGTCTTGAAGGTCTGCTTCATGTGGCCCGAGAGCGGGGCCTGAAGCAGGAGCGGCTTCTTGTTCTTGCGCGGGATGAGGAGCGCGCGGGCATGCAGGTGAAGGCCATTGGCGACACCTTGCGGGACCTCGCGGCGCGTGAGGTATTTGTCATCGCCGAGAATGGACGTGCCAAGCTCATGCATGTGGAAGCGCAGCTGATGCATGCGGCCGGTCTGGGGGCGCAGGGCCACCCATGCCGCTTTCTGGCCTGCCTGAGAGACGGTAACATAGTCGGTGATGGCGTGGCGGGCGCCTTCATCATTCTGGGCGCACTGGACCATGCGTTCGCGCCCTTCCGGCCCCTGCCCCTTTGTCATCCAGCAGCGGACCTGACCGGCAGGCGGTTTCGGCGCGCCAACGGTAACAGCCCAGTAGACCTTCTCCATGTCGCGCGAGCGGAAGAGATCGCCCAGCCAGGCGGCGGCAGCCGGGTGACGCGCGATGAGGAGTAGACCGGATGTTTCCTTGTCCAGCCGATGGACCAGCTTCGGGCGGTATTCGCCATCCGAGAGGATGTCGAGCATGCCATCAATGTGACGGTCGCCCTGCTTGGTGCCGCCCTGCACGGCAATCCCGGCGGGCTTGTTCAGGGCGAAGAGGTCATCATCCTGATAGATGACCATTTCGCGCATGAACTGCTCATCCTTGGCAGAGGCGGTATTCGCCTTCATGGCCTTTTTCTCAGACTCGGTGGGCTGATGGACGGGGGGCAGGCGCACGACCATGCCCGCCTCAAGACGGTCCTTCGCCTTGGCGCGGCTGCCATCGACGCGGATCTGTCCCGAGCGCAGCAGCTTTTCCAGCTGGCCCTGCGTCACCGAGAGGCGGCGTTTCACCCAGCGGTCGAGGCGCGTGCCCTCTTCCTTGGGGCTGACAGTTTCATTGATGACTTGCTGGCTCATGCGAGCACCTTTCTCATCACGAAGAGGCCGAGGAGAACGAGAGCGAGGCCCGCTACAACGGAAAGACCGGCATAGGCAATGGCGCGCGTCCAGTCGTCCTTCTGGATATATTGTGCCACTTCCAGCGAAAAAGCCGAGAAGGTGGTAAACCCGCCGAGAAGGCCGGTGGCGAGGAAGAGACGCGTGCCCTGCCCGCCGCCAAGACTCTCGCCCCGGAAGGCGAGAAACCCGATCAGCAGCCCCATGAGAAGGCTGCCGAGCAGGTTGACGAAGAAGGTCGCCCATGGCCAGCCCGAAAGCCCAAGGCGCACAGCCGCAAGCCCCGCCCCGTGGCGGAGGCTGGCGCCAAGCGCGCCGCCTAGAGCGACATAGAGAAATCCGTTCATTGAGAGGGCTTTTACAGCTGACAGGAAGAAAGTCGATGATATGCTGCCGTCCATCAATCTTCAGTTGATCCGCCTTGGAGGAGCAGCCCGATGAAATGTCCAGATTGCAACACAGCGCTAAACCCCAGCTGGAATACCTGCCCCAGTTGTGGAAAGGCTTTTGGGCAGCCACCGTTCAATAGCGCCGTAGACCGTACGGAAGAGAGATTTCCAATGTCAAACAAGCTTGCTGTTGTGGGTGGCGCTCTCGCTCTGCCGATCCTGCTTTTTTGGCTACTAAAGGACGTATGAGCGAGCTTCTAGCCTCAGCATTTTTCTGAGCTTTGAGACAGTCCTGACGCGGCGTCGCGTCTTGCCAAGACCATTCCTCCCGATACGCTTTGCCCAACGTGAATGTCCGACAAGAGACATCCGGGAGGAAAAGATGAGCTATGATCTGATCATTGTGGGTGGCGGCATCGGTGGTTCTGCGCTGGCCGCGACCATGGCAAAGGCCGGACAGTCAGTCCTGCTGCTTGAAAAATCGACAGAATATGAAGACCGCGTGCGCGGCGAATGGATTGCGCCCTGGGGCGTCGCCGAAGTCCAGCGCCTTGGTCTCTATGACTTGCTGGTCGAGGCGGGCGGGCATCATATCACCAGCCACGTCACCTATGATGAGAGCCGCGATCCGGCAGAGGCAGAGACCACCGCCCTGCCCCTCGGCATTTTCGCCGAAACCGTTCCAGGTCCGCTCACCATCGGCCATCCGCATCATTGCCAGACCCTGTTCGATGAAGCGGGCCGCGCCGGTGCAAGGACGCTGCGCGGTGTGAATGTCACCGACATCCAGCTGGGGGCGTCCCCTTCTGTGACCTATGAGCATGAGGGCGAGACGCATACGGCTGAGGCGCCGCTGGTGGTTGGCGCAGAGGGCCGCATGTCCCCGGTGCGCAAGGAAGCGGGCATCAAGCTGCATCAGGACAAGCCGCATCACTGGTTTGCGGGCCTGCTGGTCGAAGGCGTCGAAGGATGGGATGCGTCCCGTCAGGCCATCGGCACCGAGGGCCAGTTCGGCTTTCTCGCCTTTCCGCAGGGCGGCGACAAGGTGCGGGTCTATGGCGGCTATGCGCTGGAAGAGAAAGGCCGGTTCGCGGGCGAGGACGGGCCGCGCAAATTCCTGGAGAGCTTCCGCATGAATTGCGCCCCCGGCAATGAAGCCATTGCCGATGGCACACCGGCCGGACCGCTCCTCTCCTATTTCAACAATGACAGCTGGACCGATGAGCCTTTCGCAGCCGGATGTGTGCTGATCGGGGATGCGGCCGGCTGGAACGACCCGATCAACGGGCTTGGCCTCTCCATCACGTATCGCGATGTGCGGATCGTTTCCGACATATTGAAAGCGACCCCGCCGGGCGCGGCGCCGGACTTTTCATCTTACGCACAAGAGCGCGCCGAACGGATGCGGCGGCTTCGCTTTGCCGGCCACCTTCAGGCAACGCTCGACATGGAATTTGGCGAGGCGGCCCGCGAACGGCGCAAGCGCTATCATGAGCGCAGCGCGTCCGACCAGACGCTCGGCATGCACGGCTTTGCCATCATGGGCGGGCCGGAAAGCGTGCCCGACGAGATTTTCACTGACGCCCACAAGGAAAGGGTTCTCAACGGATGAGCCCCATGGATATCGAACGCTTCAACGCAGACTGGCTGCAAGCCTGGACAGACAAGGATGTCGAGCGGCTGGTCGGCTTCTATTCGGCCGATACGGTGTACAAGGACCCGCAGGTGCCCAACGGCGTGGAGGGCCGCGAGGCGCTGCGCGGCTATCTTGAAACACTGTTCGGATCGACCCCGCCCATGATCTATCTGCCGGAAACGGTCTGGGCCATTGAGGGCGGCTTCTGCGGGCGCTGGTATTGCGATGTCGGTGACGGCGCCAGCGAGGGCAAGCTGCGCGGTTTCGACCTCGTTCTTCTCGAGAACAGCCTCATCAAGCACAACGAGGTCTATGTTCACCCCCTGAGCGGAGACGCCGCGAATGCCTGATATCCGCGACTGGAAAGAGATCGATGCCGACTGGCTGACCGCGGCGCTGCGCGATGGCGGCGTGGACGCCAAGGTGAGGTCGTTCGAGGCTGGCAAGGTCGGCACCGGGCAGATCGGCGACTGTGTGCGCTTCAAGCTCGATTATGAAAGCGCCGCGCCGGACGCGCCGAAGACGCTGGTCGGCAAGTTTCCAGCCGAAGGCGAAGAAAGCCGCGCCACCGGCATCAAGCTGAGTAATTACCTGCGCGAGGTGAAATTCTACCAGCTGCTGCAGCCGGATGCGCGGATTTCCACCCCCCGCTGCTATTTCACGGACGTGAATGAGGACACCCATGATTTCGTCCTGATGATGGGCGACATGGCGCCGGCCGAACAGGGCGACCAGCTGGCCGGGGTCACGCTGGACGAGGCCAAGCTGGTGCTAAAAGAGGCCGCCAAGCTCCACTCAGCCTATTGGGAAGACGACAGGCTGGACGAATATGACTGGGTGATGGGCACGACGAACGCGCCCGACGTTCTCGATCCGGACATGGTCGCTGGTCTCTGGGACGGGTTCAAGGCGCGCTATGGCGACCGCGTGACACCCGAAGCCATCCGGGTCGGCGATGGCATGTCGCGCAATATGGACAAGTTCGATGAAAGCCGGGAAGGCCAGAGATGCCTGATCCATTCGGACTTCCGACCGGACAACATGCTGTTCGACCTTTCCAACAAAGACAAGCCGGTCACCGTGGTGGACTGGCAGAGTTTCGGCTATGGGCCGGGCGGCGCCGATGTCGGCTATTTCATCGCTGGCGCCATCGACCCGGCCACACGCCAGGCCAATGAGAGCGCGCTTGTCGATCTCTATCTCTCAGAGCTCGACCGGCTGGGCGTCTCCAATTATGGCCGGGAGGACTTCCTGCGCCATTATGTGGCCGGGGCTTACCAGCATTTCTTCACCGCCTATTTCGCCGCCATGCTGGTCACGCAGACGCCGCGCGGTGACGACATGTTCTTCCGGATGCTGAACGGGGCCGTGGACCTGATCTCCGATCATGGGGCGCTGGACTGGTATGGATAGGATCTGATCGGGCTGGGCAGGGCGGCCAAGTGTTCTACCTCTTGCTGCAGACATCCTGCAGCCTGAAAGGTTTCACCATGCCCACCCGCATTTCCCGTACACTCCTCGCCG